>JBKJSU010000154.1:0-4408 GCA_046594415.1 Casimicrobiaceae bacterium
GTGTCGTCGTTTTCCTCCGGCGCGCTCGTATCCGCCGCCGGCTGGGAGGTGATGAACTGGGGCGCACTCCCGGTGCTGGTGCTGATTGCCGGCGTGGTGCTGTGGTATTCGCGGCGCCGGCACCGGTGGGCGGCAGCCACCTGACGCGCGCCGTGGCGTCAGCTGCGGATCTGCCCCGACCCCAGCACCACCCACTTGCGGCTGGTGAGGCCTTCGAGGCCCACCGGGCCGCGCGCATGCAGCTTGTTGGTGGAGATGCCGATCTCCGCGCCGAGGCCGAATTCGAAGCCGTCGGCAAATCGTGTCGAAGCATTCACCAGCACCGAACTGGAATCGACCTCGCGCAGGAACCGCCGCGCGTTGGGATAGTTTTCCGTGACGATCGCATCCGTGTGCTGCGAACCGTATTGTGCAATGTGCGTCATCGCCTCGTCGAGCGAGTCGACGATGCGGATAGCCAGAATTGGCGCCAGGTATTCGGCGTACCAGTCGTCCTCGGTGGCGGCTTTCATCGCGGGGACCAGCGCGCGCGAACGCTCGCAGCCACGCATCTCGACTCCCTTGTCGACGTAGATCGCCGCCAGCGGCGGCAACACCCGCGCCGCGATGTCCGCGTGCACCAGCAGTGTCTCCATCGTGTTGCACGGCGAGTAGCGCTGCGTCTTGGCGTTGTCGGCAATATTGACCGCCATCGCGACGTCGGCCGAGGCATCGATAAAGACGTGGCACACACCGTCCAGGTGCTTGATCACCGGCACCTTGGCATCGCGGTTGATGCGCTCGATCAGGCTCTTGCCGCCACGCGGCACGATCACGTCGACGTGTTCCTCGTCGGTGATGAGGCAGCCCACCGCCGCGCGGTCGGTGGTGGCCACCACCTGCACCGCATGCTCGGGCAGTCCCGCCTCGCGCAGGCCCTGATGCACGCAGGCCGCGATGGCGCGATTGCTGCGGATGGCTTCCGAGCCGCCGCGCAGGATCGTCGCGTTGCCGGACTTGAGGCACAGCCCGGCCGCATCGGCGGTCACGTTGGGGCGCGATTCGTAGATGATGCCCACCACGCCCAACGGCACCCGCATGTGGCCCACCTGGATGCCCGAGGGGCGGTATTCGAGGTCAGTGATGGCGCCCACCGGGTCGGGCAGCGCGACGATGGCTTCCAGCCCCACCGCCATCGCCTCGATGGACTTCTGCATGAGCGTCAGCCGATCGACGAACGCTGCATCGTGTCCCGCGGCGCGCGCGGAGGCGATATCGTCCGCGTTCGCCGCCAGCAGCGCCTTGGCATCGCGCCGCAACGCAGCCGCCATGGCCAGCAGCGCGCGATCCTTGGCCGCCGAGTCCGCGCGGGCGAGTTCCCGCGCCGCCGCGCGCGCGGCCACGCCGACGGCCCGCATGTAGGCGGCCACGTCGTCGGTTTGCGCAAGCCCCGGCACGTTGAGGTTGGTCATAGGCCTATTCTAGCGCGCCACGATTTCTGCGGATGTTTTCGCGCCAATGGCCTGCCAACGCCCTGCGAAATCCCTGTAGGCGAGGCTTCAGCCTTGCGGGAACAGCGCCCAACGATGTGGCAGAACGATTGTGTCCGCAAGGCTGAAGCCTCGCCTACAGTTTCGGCGACCATTTCGGTGGCCGTTTCGGTGGCCGTTTCGGCTACCGTTTCCTCGGCACCAGCGTCCGCACACCCGTTTCCGTGCCGAGCAGGATCACGTCGGCCCCGCGCCGCGCGAAGAGCCCCACGGTGACCACGCCGGCGATCTGGTTGATGGTCGTTTCAAGCGCCACCGGATCGGTAATCCGCAATCCGCTGACGTCGAGGATCAGGTTGCCGTTGTCGGTCGTGAAGCCCATCCGCCACGCCGGCTGGCCGCCCATATGCAGCAACTCGCGCGCGACATAGCTGCGTGCCATCGGGATCACTTCCACGGGTAGCGGAAACTTGCCCAGCACCGGCACCAGCTTTGACTGGTCGGCGATGCAGATGAACTTGGCGCCCACGGCTGCGACGATCTTCTCGCGCGTGAGCGCGCCGCCGCCGCCCTTGATCATCGCGCCGTGCTCGGTCACTTCGTCGGCGCCGTCGATGTACACGGGAATGCGGTCGACGTTGTTCAGTTCCTCGACATCGATGCGATGGCCGCGAAGCAGTGCCGTCGACTTTTCCGAACTCGACACGGCCCCCTTGATCCGGTGCTTGATCTGCGCGAGCTCGTCGATGAAGAAATTGGCCGTGGAACCGGAGCCCACGCCCACCCACTCGCCATCGACCACGTAGCGGATCGCTTCGCGCGCGACGGCCTGTTTCAGTTCGTCCTGTGTCATGTCGATCTCCGCGCCCGATGGGCGCTCGCAACAGCAGTATCGCTCACGACCACCGCCGGCACATGTTCACGCCGCGGACCCGCCCGAACGACGCATCGCTATTTCTTTCTTACCGGCGGCAGGTCGGTGCAGACACCTTCGAAGGCTTCGGCAGCGAGACCCACGGACTCACCCAGCGTGGGATGCGGATGGATGGTCTTGCCGATGTCCACCGCGTCGGCGCCCATCTCGATGGCCAGCGCCACTTCGCTGATCAGGTCACCCGCGTGCGTGCCCACGATGCCGCCGCCCACGATCCGGTGCGTCGTGTCGTCGAACAGCAGTTTGGTGAAGCCTTCGTCGCGACCGTTGGCGATCGCGCGTCCCGAGGCCGCCCACGGGAACAGGCCCTTGCTGACCTTGATGCCCCTGGCCTTGGCTTCTTCTTCCGTCAGGCCGACCCACGCGATTTCCGGATCGGTGTACGCCACCGATGGAATCACGCGCGCATCGAAGAACGATTTCTCGCCCGCGGCCACTTCGGCGGCCACGTGGCCCTCGTGCGTGGCCTTGTGCGCCAGCATCGGCTGCCCGACGATGTCGCCGATCGCAAAGATGTGCGCGACGTTGGTGCGCATCTGGTTGTCCACCGGAATGAAGCCGCGATCGGTCACCGCGACGCCCGCCTTGTCGGCGTCGATCTTCCTGCCGTTGGGGCTGCGGCCCACCGCCATCAGCACCAGGTCGTAGGGCTGCGGACCTTGCGGCGCCTGCTCGCCTTCAAAGGTGACGTGGATGGCATCCTTCCTTGCTTCCACTGCCACGGTCTTCGTCTTCAGCAGCACGCGATCGAAGCGATGCTTGTTCATCTTGTCCCACACCCGGACCAGGTCGCGGTCCGCGCCCGGCATCAGGCCGTCGAGCATTTCCACGACGTCGAGACGCGCGCCCAGCGACGAATACACCGTGCCCATTTCGAGGCCGATGATGCCGCCGCCCACGATCAGCATGCGCTTCGGCACGCCGCGCAGTTCGAGCGCGCCCGTCGAGTCCACAATGCGCGGATCCTCCGGCACGAACGGCAGCTTGATCGATTGCGAACCCGCGGCGATGATCGCCTGCTTGAACTTGACGACCTTTTTTTCGCCGGTGGTTTTCTGTCCGGTGCCGTCGGTGACTTCCACCTCGACGTGATGCGGGTCGAGGAATTTGCCGAGGCCGCGCACCACCTCCACCTTGCGTGACTTGGCCATGCCGGTGAGCCCGCCGGTCAGCTTGGCCACGACCTTGTTCTTCCAGCCGAGCAGCTTGGCCAGATCGACCTTGGGTGCCCCGAACGCAATGCCGTGCTCGCCTAGCGCTTGCGCTTCGTCCATCACCGCGGCAACGTGCAGCAGCGCCTTCGACGGAATGCATCCCACGTTGAGACACACGCCCCCCAGCGCTGCATAGCGTTCGACCAGCACCGTCTTCATGCCGAGATCGGCCGCGCGGAAGACGGCGCTGTAGCCGCCGGGACCGGCGCCCAGCACCAGCATGTCGCATTCGATATCGGCCTTGCCCGAGTACGTTGCGGCACCGGGAATTGGCGCTGCAGGCGCGGCGGACGCTGCCATCGCCGGCGTTGGTACGGCTGCTGCGGGCGTCGGCGCAGCCGCCGCCGGTTTCGCAGCGCCGGCCGCAGCGGCGTCCAGGGTCACGATCAGTGAACCTTGGCTGACCTTGTCGCCCAGTTTGACCTTCAGTTCCTTGATCACGCCGGCGACCGGCGAGGGCACGTCCATCGTCGCCTTGTCGGATTCAAGCGTGACCAGCGAATCCTCGGCCTTCACGGTGTCGCCCGGCTTGACGAAGATCTCGATGACCGGAATGTCCTTGAAATCCCCGATGTCCGGTACCTTGACGTCAACCGAACTCATAGCACCACCCGCCGCATGTCGGTGAGCAATCCGCCCAGGTACGCAGTGAAGCGCGCGGCCTGGGCGCCGTCGATCACGCGATGGTCATACGACATCGACAGCGGCACCATCAGCGCGGGCACGAAGTCCTTGCCGTTCCACACGGGCTTCATCGCGCTCTTCGACACGCCGAGGATGGCCACTTCCGG
>JBKJSU010000397.1:0-8958 GCA_046594415.1 Casimicrobiaceae bacterium
TCCACCTGATGACGCCGGCCAAATACCTCTCGTTGTACCTGGCGCCGCTGCCGGAGCGGGCGCGTTCGTTGCCGTTGCCGGAGGCGCTGCCGATGCTCGCGGCGGGCAACTATTTCCTCGAGGAAGGCCAGCTCGAAGTGCCACCGCTGTCTTTGCCGCAGCTCTTTACGGCCGGCGTGGAGTGCGGCCACACGGCGGCGCGGATCGAGTTGAAGCATCGGATCGGCACGGTCAACGCGCAGCTCGAGAATTTTCGCGCAATCCGCGATCGCGCGCAGGGCGATCGCGAACAGCTCGCCGCCGAGGTCGTGGCCACGCAGCGCAAGTTTCACTTCGCGCAGATCCAGATGTCGGAAATGCAGGCGCAGGTCTCCGAGATCCAGGTACGGTCCGGACAGATGCAACATCACGCCGACCATCTCGAATCCTCGTTCGACGCCGCGCGCGACCGCATCGACGAACTCGAGGGCTCGACCTCATGGCGCCTCACCAAGCCGATGCGCGAGGCAGGTCACGGTGTCAAGGTGATGCTGGCGCGCTTTCGTGCCTGGCGCACGGGCGTGAAGCGGCTGCCGCAGTTGTCGGCATCGGCGTGGTCGCTGTTGCGTGCCGAGGGCCCGAGTGCCGTGGCGCGGCGCGGCTGGGCCAAGGTCAACCGCGAAGCCGCCTTCAAGCCGACGGCCCCGGAGCAGTTCAAGCTCGAGGAAACGATGACGCCGCTGGCCTTCGCCGCTGCGGAAACGCCGCGCGTGTCGGTGGTGATCCCCGTGTACGGCAAGGTGCTGCTCACGTTCACCTGCCTGAAAAGCGTGCAGGCCAACACCACGGCCGCCACCTTTGAGGTGATCGTCCTCGATGACGCCGGGCCGGAGGTGATCGCGGACGAACTGGCCAACGTGACCGGTGCGCGCTTCGAGCGCAACGCCACCAACCTGGGTTTCATCGGCACGTGCAATCGCGGTGCGGAGCTGGCGCGCGGCGAGATCGTCGTGTTCCTCAACAACGACACGATCGTGATGCCGGGCTGGCTCGATGCGCTGCTGGCCGTGTTCCGCGACCATCCGGACGCCGGACTCGTCGGCGCGAAGCTCGTGTATCCGGATGGCCGGCTGCAGGAGGCCGGGGGCATTGTCTGGCGCGACGGCTCGGCGTGGAACTGGGGCCGCGACGACGATCCCGACAAGCCGGAATACAACTATGTGCGCGAGGCCGACTACTGCTCGGGCGCGTGCCTGGCCATTCCCACCCAGCTCTTTCGCGCGCTGGGCGGCTTCGACGTGCGCTTCGCGCCGGCCTATTACGAAGACACCGACCTCGCCTTTGCCGTGCGCGCAGAGGGGCGCAAGGTGTATTACCAGCCCGCCGCCGTGGTCGTGCATTTCGAGGGCCAGACGTCGGGCACCGACGAGACCACGGGCGTGAAGCGCCACCAGGTCGTCAACCGCGGCACCTTCGCCACCAAGTGGGCCACCACGCTGGCCACGCACCGCGCCAACGGTGTGCGGCCCGAACTGGAGCGCGATCGCTGGGCGCAGTTGCGGGTGCTGGTGGTCGATGCGTGCATGCTCACGCCCGACCACGATGCCGGATCGATGCGGATGCTGGCGATCCTCGAGATCATGACCTCGCTCAACTGCAAGGTCACCTTCGTCGCCGACAACCTCGAGCATCGGCAGCCGTATGTGGGTGAACTGCAGCAGCGCGGCATCGAGGTGCTGTTCCATCCATTCGTGCGTTCGATTGCCGAACTGCTTTCCAAGCGCGGCGAAGAATTCGACATCGTGATCATGTCGCGGCACTACATTGCCGTGAAGCACATCGACGCGGTGCGCACGTTTGCCCCCGGCGCGCTGGTGGTGTTCGACACGGTCGACCTGCACTTCCTGCGCAACGAGCGGCAGGCCGAACTGGAAGGCAGCGCCATCGCGCGCGCCTCGGCACGGTCGAAGCGTGACGAAGAGTTGACGCTGATCCGGCGCGCCGATGTCACGCTGGTGGTGTCGCCATTCGAAAAATCGCTGCTGGCGGAACTGGTGCCCGAAGCGCGGGTGCTTGTTCTGTCGACGATCCATGAGCTGTTTCCGCCGGGCCGTCCGGTGGCGGAACGCGAAGGCCTCGTGTTCATCGGCGGGTTCCAGCATCCGCCCAACACCGATGCGGTGCTCTGGTATGCGCAGGAAGTGTTGCCGCATGTGCGCCGTGCACTGCCGGGGGTGGTCACCTACATCGTCGGCAGCAAGGTGCCGGCCAACATCCGCGCGCTGGCGGCGGAGGATTTTCTCGTTACCGGCTATGTGCCCGATGTCACGCCGTACTTCACCGGCTGCCGCGTCTCGATCGCGCCGCTGCGCTACGGCGCCGGAGTCAAGGGCAAGATCAATCTTGCGATGAGCTACGGGCTGCCGGTGGTGGCCACGACGCCATCGGTGGAAGGCATGTTCCTGAAGCCCGACGAGGATGTATTGGTGGCCGACGATGCGGAAGCCTTTGCCGCCGCCATCGTGCGCGTGTATCACGACGAGGCGCTGTGGCAGCGACTGGCCGCCGGCGGCCGCGATAACATCCGCAATCACTTCTCGCGCGACGTCGCGCGCAGCACCATCACCCGGCTGATCGCGCTGGCGCGCGGCAGCGGCAAGACCAAGGCCGCGTAGTCCAACGAGGTCTTCCGACGGGCGCATGTAGGCGCGGCTTCAGCCTCGCTGATTTGGCGCAGGAATGGTCCCCGTGAGGCTGAAGCCGCGCCTACCTGCGCGCGGACTAGACCTTGCGGAACACGACGTCCCACACGCCGTGGCCGAGCTTCATCCCGCGCGTCTCGAACTTGGTCTGCGGGCGCCACGTGGGGCGGGGCGCGAACGCTTCCGCGGTGTTGGTCAGTAGCGGCTCGGCCGCAAAGGTGGCCAGGATCTCGAGCGCATATTCCTCCCAGTCCGTGGCGGCGTGCAGATAGCCGCCCGGCGCCAGCCGCTGCGCCAGCGCAGTCACGAACGAGGCTTGCAGCAGTCGCCGCTTGTGGTGCCGCTTCTTTGGCCACGGATCCGGAAAATAGACGTGGATGCCGGCCAGCGATGCGGGCGGGATCATCTGCGCCGCGACCTCGACCGCGTCGTGGCGCACCACGCGCACATTACCGAGGCCGGCTTCGTCGATCCGCTTCAACAGGGCGCCCACGCCCGGCGCGTGCACCTCGATGCCGAGAAAGTCATGCTGCGGATGGGCCTGCGCAATGGCCGCCGTGGTCTCGCCCATGCCGAAGCCGATTTCCAGGATGGTGGGCGCAACCCGGCCGAAGGTGGCGGCGAAGTCGAGCGGCGCCGGCCGGAACGGCACGCCGAAGCGCGGCAGCAGTTGCTCGAACGCGCGGGTCTGCGCCGGCGACATCCGCCCCTGGCGCAACACGAAGCTGCGCACCGGCCGCAATTCGAGCGGCTGCGGCATGTTGAGATCGTTGGCCATCAGTTGGTGGCGCCGATGCGCTTCCACTCGGCCGAAGCCAGCGGCAGTTTCAGCGTGCGCGGCTTGTCTTCGCCCGGCATCGTGTAGCGCACCGTCAGCGCGTCGCCGTCCGTCCAGTCGGCGGTGACATCCGACCACGGTTTCGGCGGCGCAAAGCCGGCTTCCTTGCGGATGCCCTCGCGCGTGATTCGCCACACCGAGAGTTCGTTGGTGCATTCGCTGGCGCAGAAGTCGGCCACCACGAGGCGTTGCCGGTCGGGCGCCGGGACCGGCTCGGCGGGCACCAGCGTCATCTGGCCATTGGCCCGCTGCAGCACGCCATAGGCAAGCTTGTCGCCTTCGGTGATGAACAGCACGACGGCGTTGACGTTGCTCCAGTAATCCCACACCGCATAGGCGCGCGAGTCGGCGCCGACGATGGTGTCGATGAACTCGCGGGTGCCCGCTGGAAACAGCGTGACCTTGAGCGTGTCGCCGTCGCGGGTGGCGAGGTTGGGCAGCGCCTTCAGCTGCTCGGCCTCGATGCGGCGACCGCAGTGCCCGGGACTTTCCGTCTGCGCGCACAGTTCGATCACGCGCTGCTGCGGGAGCGGCGCGGCGATCGTCGCCAGCGCCATGCCGGAGAGCCACACCACCACCGCGCGCGACATCCAACGCCAACGCATCGCGATCAGCCGATCAGGCCGGAGGTCGGTGAGCTGGGACTGGCCGCGTAGAGCTTGCGCGGCATCCGCCCGGCGAGAAACGCCTCGCGTCCGGCCTGCACGGCGAGCTTCATCGCGGTGGCCATGCGCACCGGATCCTGCGCCAGCGCGATCGCGGTGTTCATCAGCACACCCGCGCAGCCGAGCTCCATCGCAATCGCGGCATCCGAGGCCGTGCCCACGCCGGCATCCACCAGCACTGGAATCTTCGCCTGCTCCTGGATCAGCTTCAGGTTCCACGGATTGAGGATCCCCATGCCCGAGCCGATCAGCGAGGCGAGCGGCATCACCGCGACGCAGCCAATGGCTTCGAGCTCACGCGCGATGATCGGATCATCGGACGTATACACCATCACCTGGAAGCCGTCGGCGACGAGAATCTCCGCGGCGCGCAGCGTTTCGCGGACATTGGGATAGAGCGTATGCGGGTCGCCCAGCACTTCGAGCTTGGTCAGCGCGTGGCCGTCGAGCAACTCGCGCGCAAGCTTCAACGTGCGCACCGCGTCGTCGGCGGTGTAGCAGCCGGCGCTGTTGGGCAGGTAGGTGAATTCCGACGGCGGCAGCGCGTCGAGCAGCGACGGCGCGTTGGCGTCCTGGCCGAGGTTGGTGCGGCGGATGGCGACGGTGACGATCTGCGCGCCCGACGCCACGACGGCTTCGCGCGTCTGTGCAAAGTCGCGGTACTTGCCGGTGCCCACCAGGAGGCGCGAGGAATAGGACTTGCCGCCGATCACCAGTGGATCGGCCGCCTGGGCCGTCAAGGCCGCGGAGGGGACAGGAGCGTTCATCCCACCATTTTACGCTTCGGCCGGAGCGTCGCGGTCAACCGCCGCCCACCGCCGCGACAACCTCCAGCCGGTCGCCGGCGCGCACCGGCGTTTGCGCATACCGGCTCTTGGAGATGATCTCGCCGTTGCATTCGATCGCGATGCGCTTGCCTTCGAGATGGAGGGCGCGGACCAGGTCCGCCATCGTGGCGGGGGGCGGGTCGAGCGTGGTCCGGGTGCCGTTGACGACGAGTTCCATGGTGCCGTCAGAGGGGCGCGCACATGATCACACCGAAGTTGCCATAGCCTTCCGGAATCCAGCCGCGCGCGATCATCTGCGCGCGCACCGCGTAGTCGGTGGTGTAGCGGTGATTGGGCGCCGCGCCCTGGCCGTTGTTGTAAAGGCGATAGACCGGCACCGTGCCCGCCACGCACGAGCCATCGATGGCGGGGATCGGGATGTTGAAGACGTCGCCTTCGAACGTCCAGTCGGGATTGGCCTTGACGATCGTGCATTCGTTGGCAAACGGCGTGTAGAAGTGCGAGCTGCGCGGCGCAAACGACGTGCTGAAGAACCGGCACACGGTGTTGCTGGCGGCGGTGTTCAGCGGATACGACTTGAACGACAGCCCGGTGCGCGCCCAACCCACAAAAGTGCCGTTGTCGAGCTTGGTGATTTCATCGGGGATGCCGGTGATGAAGTAGTGATCCCATTCCGCGTGATGGTATTCGATGAGCGTCACGGTGGTCGACGGCGGCGGGGCCGTGGACCCGGTGCCGCTCGCGCTTACCGACTGCGGGCTGCCCGTGCCATTGCTGCCGACGGTGATCGTGGCGGTGCGCGTGCCCGCCGCCGACGGCGCGAACGATACGCTGATCGTGCAGCCGGCGCCGGCTGCCACGGTTGCGCACGTGGATGTCACGGGGAACTCGGCGGCATTGCTGCTGGTGACGTTGCCCACGTCGACGGTCGTGCCGCCGACGTTGGTCACGCCGATGTTGCTGGCGCCGCTCGTCGTGCCGACCGTCTGCGTGCCAAAGCTGATCGAGCCGGGCAGCGACAGCTGGCCGGGTGTTGCCACCGTCGTGCCGGTGCCGTTGACGGCGAGGGTCTGCGGACTGCCCGTGCCGTTGCTGACCAGCGTGATCACTGCGTTGCGCGCGCCGGCGGCGGCGGGCGTGAACGTCAGGCTGAGCGCGCACGTGGCGCCCGCGCTGATGGTCGTGCAACCCGATGCCGCCAGGCCGAACTCGGCCGGTGCGCTGCTGGCGATGCTGGACACGCTGACGGTGGTGCCGCCCGTGTTGGTGACCGTGACATTGGTCGGGGCGCTGGTGGTGCCGAGCGTCTGCGTGGCAAACGTGATTGCGGTGTTAAAGCTCAGCTGGCCGGGGGTGCCGGCTGCTATGCCGTTGCCGCTGACGGCAATCGTCTGCGGGCTGCCCGTGCCGTCGCTGGTCACCGTGATCGTGCCGATGCGCGCGCCGGCGGCGGCGGGCTTGAAGGTGACACTGATCGCGCACGTGCCGCTGCCCGGCACCTGCGCGCACGTGGACGTGACGGGGAACTCCGCCGGATTGCTGCTGGCCACGCTTGATACATTCACCACCGCAACACCGGTATTGGTCACCGTGATGGCATTGGGCGCGCTGGTGCTGCCGACGGCGAGGTCGGCAAACGTGCTGGAGGCCGGCAAGGTCAGCATGCCCGGCGGGACGGTGCCGGTGCCGGTGCCGTTGAACGGAATCGTGATGCCGGGCCCGCCGATTCGCGACACCGTGAGGTTTCCACTCCGCGCGCCGGTGTTGGCCGGTTTGAACGCGACGTTGAAGGTGCATGAACTGCTCTGCGGGATCGTGGCCGCGCAGGTGTTGCCGCTGACGATGAACTCGGTGGGGTTGCTGTTGGCGAAGGCGACGCCGCCTGCGTCGGCTCCGGTGTTGCTTATGGTCACCAAGGTGGGTGCGCTGGTGAAGCCGTAGTCGGTAGGCGGCAACGTTACCGGGGATGGCGTTGCCTGCAGGACGGGCGCCGGCGCGGGCACGTTGACGACGGCGTAGCCGGTGCCGCCGGAGGCGTTGCAGGTGAAGGAGAGTTGCATCCCGTCGGTGCCCGGCGTTGCCGGAATGGCCCGGAAGACCACCGGATAGGGAAACGTCTGCAACGGGTAAGTAGGAAATCCATTCCCCGCCAGGATTTGCGAACCGTTGGTCGTGCTGATTGCGTTGTTGCTTGAGTTGACCGTACTGCCGTTGGCCAGGAACGTCACGGCGACATTGGTGGGCGCGGACACGAAATTCCACACCAGCGTCGCCCCGAAGTCGAATGAAAAAGTCGAGGTGGTGGCAGTATTGGTGCAAGTGATCGAGACCGGCGCCCCCTGGACCGTGATGTAGTACGGAGATGCGCCAGAGGCGGCCGTCCCTGCGGCAAGAAGCAACACCGCCACGAATCCGCGGCAGAAACGACGAAATGCGATGGTCACGAGCAAACTCCGGCAGAATCGGGAATGATGCACCGCGCGGGGCTGCTAGCCCGACCCCGCGGCCTTCAGGACATTGTCATTGTATGTCGACGCCTGCCTATGCCCCCAATTTCGCCTGCAACGCGCTGCTGGATGGATCTGCAACCGACAAGCGGTCACGCCCGGTGAGCCGCTACCTGTTCGTGGTGCCGCCTTTTGTCGCGCACGTGAATCCCAGCGTGTCGATCGGCCAGGCATTGGCGCAGTCCGGGCATGCGGTGGCCTGGGTCACGTATCCGCAGATGCGGCCGCTGCTGCCCGCGGACGCCAAGCTGTATCCCGTCGCCTCGACCGTCGACGAGTCCTCGGCGGAGGACCTGAAGCGCCGGTCTGGCGCGCCGTGGCTCGCTGGGATGAAGGCGCTGTTCGAGCAGGTGATCGTCCCGCTGGCGCACGACATGCTGCCCACTGTAGAAGCGGCGATCGAGGACTTCCACCCGGACATGCTCATCGTCGACCAGCAGGCGCTTGCGGGGGCGCTGGCCGCCCGCCGCCAGCAACTTCGCTGGGTGACTTCCGCGCCTTCTGCGGCGTTACTGCGGGACACCCTCGCCGACTACCCCATGGTCAAGGCGTGGAAAGCCGCGCTCTTCGACCAGTTGCAGCGCGACGCGGGCCTTGCTCCGATCGCGACGCCGGACTGCTCGCCCGATCTCGTCATCCTGTATTCATCTCGCCTGCTGGCCGGCGCGGGGCGTGAATTTCCCGCTCACTATCGCTTTGTGGGTCCCGCGCTCGACCGGCGACCCGAAAGCGTGGACTTTCCCTGGCATCGCCTGCGCGACGGCCCGATCTTGTTTGTCACGCTCGGCACGCTGTTCGCCGAGCAGGGTCAGCGCTTCTTCCGCACGGTCGTGGACGCATTGGCCGGCGCGCCGGTGCAGGTGATCGTCGGCGCGCGGCCCGCGCTGCTGCCGTCGATTCCCGACAACTTCATCGTCCAGCGCTGGGTTCCGCTCACCGACCTGTTGCCGCGCTTCAATGCCGTGCTTTGCCATGGGGGAACCGTCGTCAATGAAGCGCTGGCGCACGGCATTCCCGCCGTCGTGGCGCCGTTTGCGCACGAGCAATCGATCTACGCGCAGCTCATTACCGAGGCGGGTGCGGCGGTGCGGGTGCGCTTCAACCGCGTCAACGCGGCTGAGCTGCGGCGCGCGGTTTTCGAAGTTCTCGACAATCCGGCCTACGCCGCCGCGGCGCGGCGCGTCCAGGCGTCGCTGGTCGAGGCGGGCGGCGCGCGCGCCGCGGCCGCGGCCATCGAGAAGCTGGCTTGAGCGAAGTGGATTCCTTACAGCGCGGCTCGCGGTTCATGACAGGTTTCAATGCGACCAGGCGCACCATTGCCGCCCCGTCCGTCCCCAGGCGGCATCCGCATGAGTGAAACCCGCCCCGAGCCCAAGCGCCTGTCGTGGCGCGATTCCATGCTCAGTGCGATCAGTCCGCGCCTGCTCATTGGCATTTCGTTCGGGGCATGGCTGCGCATGCTGCGCGACAACCGCTTCG
>JBKJSU010000531.1:0-3635 GCA_046594415.1 Casimicrobiaceae bacterium
CTTCCGGCCGGACGTCAAAGAATGGCAGGGCAACGCGTCGCTCGAACTCACGATCGAGCACTGGCTGCCGGTGGCCTGAGCCCGCACGCGCGTGCGGTTCCGGCATGCCGGCTGCCCATCCCGGTTTGCAGCAAAGGTGTGGCGTCCATCGCCAGCTGGCGCACCACGCACGCCGGGGCACGGCCAAGACTATAACCTATAATATATTGTTTTTAAAGACTAATAAGTGCGTTAGTGCGCACTGACATGCAACCGAGCGGCAAATTGGCACCGCCCTTGTGCAATGCACCATTTCGGACTATAGTCTTTCGGTTTAGCCCGCGTCCGGACGTCCGGCGCGGCGGCTACCGGCATCACAAAGGAAAAGTCATGCGTCTTTTGGGGAAAGTCTCGATCATCACCGGCGCTGCCCAGGGCATCGGCCAGGCCACCGCAGTCAAGTTCGCCAAGGAAGGCGCCAAGGTCGTCGTTTGCGACATCAACGACGCCGCTGTGGCCTCCACGGTCGAGCTGATCAAGGCCGCGGGCGGTGAGGCGGTGGGCTTTCGCGTCGACGTGACCGACAAGGAAAGCATCGCCAAGATGGTCCAAGGCGTGATGGCGAAGTGGGGCCGCGTGGACACGCTGGTCAACAACGCCGGCATCGTGCAGGACGCACAGTTCAAGAAAATGAGCGAAGACCAGTTCGACCGCGTGATCGAGGTCAACCTGAAGGGCGTCTACAACTGCACCAAGGCGGTCGTCGACATCATGCTGGCGCAGAATTCGGGCTGCATCCTCAATGCCTCGTCGATCGTCGGCATCTACGGCAACTTCGGCCAGACCAACTACGCCGCCACCAAGTTTGCCGTGATCGGCATGGTCAAGACGTGGGCGCGCGAGCTGGGCAGCAAAGGCATCCGCGCCAACGCGATCTGCCCGGGCTACATCGAAACGCCGATTCTCGCGGCGATGCCCGAGAAAGTGCTCAAGATGATCGAGGACAAGGTGCCGATGGGTCGCCTGGGCCAGCCCGAGGAAATCGCCAACGCCTACGCGTGGCTGGCCTCCGACGAAGCGTCCTACGTCAACGGCGCGGTGATCGAGGTTTCGGGCGGCGTCACGATCTAACTATCCGGGCACCGGGCGCGCTAGTTCGTTCGTCCGACTTCCCGCCGCACCTCTGCGCGCGGTAGCATTGGCGGTTTCCTCGTCCATTTGCGGGATTCGCCATGCTCGTCCGCCTGTTCATCGTTGTTGCCGCGCTTGCCGCCCTCGCCGCCGGGGGTGGTGTGCCGCCGGCCGCCGCGCAGAAATTCCAGCCCGGCAGTCCCTACATCTGCCCCAATCACGACAACTCCGGTCTCGACTGCTACCTCGACGCGGTCACCCATCTTTATACGATGTGCCGGCACGTCAAGGGCATCGAGATCATCGAATATGGCTACCAAAAAGCGCAGGATGGCGTCAACGGCGCCAAAAGCGAATTCTGCGTGGAAAAGCAGAAGATCAACATCACGCGCCCCTACCAGGCCGCGTTGAAAGAGGCCACGCCATGGCGCGAGGCCATCGACAGCCTGCGCTCGCTGCAGCAATTCTGGCTCGACTCGATGGTCGGCCTGCGCTGGACGCCCGGCGAGGCCGATGACGTCTACCAGGATCGCGTCAACAAGATCTACGACGAGCTGAGCTACCGCATCGAAAGCGTGCGCCTCGGCTTCAACACGGCACCCGAGGGCGCAGTGACGGCCGCGGCAGCAGCCGCCGCATCATCGGGCAAGGGCAAGGCCGCGGCCAAGCCCAAGGCCAAGCCCAACTGAACGCGCGCCTGCCGCCAAACCCGGCCGCCGACGCGCCGGCGCTGCCTGCCGCCGATGCGCCGTCCGTGCAGGACAACGCGCTGGCCGCCATCTTCAACGACGGCGGCACGCTGGCGCATGCGCTGCCGGGCTTTCGATTCCGTCCACAGCAGCTCGCGATGGCGCAGGCCATTGCCCGCGCCATCACCGACCGCGCCCAACTCGTGGCCGAGGCCGGCACCGGCACCGGCAAGACCTTTGCCTATCTCGTCCCCGCGCTGCTGTACGGGGGCAAGGTCATCGTGTCCACGGGCACCAAGACGCTGCAGGACCAGCTGTTCGAACGCGACCTGCCGATGGTGCGCGACGCGCTCGCCGTGCCGGTCACCGTCGCGCTGCTCAAGGGGCGCAGCAACTACGTCTGCCATCACCACCTCGAGCGCGCGTCGCACGAGGATCGCCTGCCCTCGCGCGACGACGTCCGCTACCTGCCCAAGATCATCGCCTTCGCACGCGCCAGCCAGCGCGGCGATCGCGCCGAGCTGGCCGACGTACCGGAACACGCCTCGATCTGGCCGCTCGTCACGTCCACACGCGACAACTGCCTCGGCCAGAATTGCGCGTACCACGGCGACTGCTTCGTGCTGAAGGCGCGCAAGGAAGCGCTCGAAGCCGACGTCGTCGTCGTCAATCACCACCTGTTCTTCGCCGACATCGTGCTGCGCGACGAAGGCGTGTCGGAGCTGCTGCCCAATTGCAACACGGTGATCCTCGACGAGGCGCATCAGCTGCCGGACACCGCCACGCTGTTCTTCGGCGAGCAGGTGAGCGCCGGGCAACTGGCCGAGCTTGCGCGCGATGCGGAGATTGCAGCGCGCACCACGGCCCGCGATGTGCCCGGCCTGCCCGACTCGGCCGCCGAACTGGCGCCCGCGGTGCGCAAGCTGCGCCTCGCCGCGGGCGACGTTCCCGGCAAGTTCGCGCGCGACACCATCGCGCAACGCCCCGACTTTCGCGAAGCGCTGGACGGGCTGGCCGCAGCGCTCGACCGGCTGGCGGTGGAGCTCGGCCACTTCGCGGAGCGCGGCGAAGAGCTGGCGCTGGTCGCGCGCCGCGCGGAGCAATCCGCCCGGCAGGTCGCGCGCTGGCGCGACGGCGGCGCGGTCGAAAGCGAGGACGGCAGTCCGCCGCAGGAGTGGATTCGCTGGATCGACATCACGGCCAACGGGTTTCAGTTGCAGGCATCACCGCTGTCGATCGCGCCGCTCTTCAAGCGCCAGGTCGAGACCACGGCGCGCGCGTGGATCTTTACGTCCGCCACGCTCGCGGTCGGCCGCGATTTTTCGCACTATACGGGCCAGATGGGCCTCGATGCCGCACAGACTGGCGCGTGGGACAGCCCGTTCGACTATCCGACGCAGGGACTGCTCTACGTGCCGCGCAACCTGCCCGCGCCCAATTCGCAGGAACATACCGACGCCGTGGTCGACGCGGCATTGCCGCTGCTCGAAGCCAGTGGCGGGCGCGCGTTCATGCTGTTCACGTCGCTGCGGGCACTGGCCCGCGCCCGCGAGCGCCTCGTCGAAGCGTTTGCACGCAACGGCCACGAATTTCCGTTGCTGGTGCAGGGCGAAGGGTCGCGCTCGGAATTGCTGGTGCGCTTTCGCGAGCTGGGCAATGCAGTGTTGCTGGGCAGCGCCAGCTTCTGGGAAGGTGTCGACGTGCCCGGCGATGCGCTGTCGCTGGTCGTGATCGACAAGCTCCCGTTTGCGCCGCCCGACGATCCCTTGCTGGCCGCGCGCCTCGACCGGTTGAAGGCCGAAGGCGGCAATCCCTTCATGGCGTGGCAGCTGCCGC
>JBKJSU010000439.1:0-3705 GCA_046594415.1 Casimicrobiaceae bacterium
CGCAATCGCCACGCGCTGTTGCTGCCCGCCGGAAAGCTGGCCGGGGCGGCGCGCCTCCAGCCCGGTGAGTTCCACCATCGCCAGCACGGCGGCCACCTTGCGGCGGATCTCGTCGCGTGGCCACTTCCGCTCCTCCAGGCCGAAGGCGACGTTCTGCGCCACCGTCATGTGCGGCCACAGCGCATAGCTCTGGAACACCATGCCGACATCGCGCTGCCACGGCGGAATGGCACTGACGTCACGGCCTGCGATCAGCACTTCGCCCGACTGGTTGCGATTGAAGCCCGCGATGAGCCGCAACAGCGTTGACTTGCCGGAGCCGGAAGGACCGAGCAGCGCGAAGAATTCCCCCGGCTTGACCGATAGCGTGATGTCGCGCAGCACCTGCGTCGCGCCAAAGCTCAGCGCAACGTTGCGGATTTCGACGGACACGGGCGTCATGTTTTTTCTCCGGGGACATCACGCGGCGAACGCGACGAGACGATGTGGTGCGAGTACCACGTACCGAGTCCGATCAGCACCACGGCGATGACACCAAGCGCCGCGCCGGGACCGCGTCCGGCGATCGACTGCATGTAGAGGTAGATGCCATAGGACATCGGGGCCAGGCTTTCGCGGCTGGTGAGCAGGATCGTTTCCGAGATCTCGCCCGCCGCGGTGACGAAACTGGTGACGAAGCCGGCGAGAATGCCACCCATCATCAGCGGCACGACCACGCGCCGCACCGTGTGCCACCGGTTGGCGCCGAGATTTTCGGCGGCCTCCTCCAGCGACACGTGCACCTGTGACAACGCCGCCATGCAGGAGCGCAGCGCGAAGGGCAGCCGGCGCACCGCGTAGGCGATCACGAAGATCAGCCAGCTTGCAGTGAGCGGGCCGATGAAGGGCAACTCCACGCCACGAAAGGTGCGCAGATAGCCGATGCCCAGCACCAGCCCCGGCATGGCCAGCGCCACGGTGACCATGTGATCGAGCAGCTGCCGCCCCGGCAATTGCGTGCGCAGCACCAGGTAGGCGATCGCCGTGCCCAGCACCACGTCCAGCAGCGCGGCCAATCCGCAATACAGGAAGGTGTTGTAGATCATCCGCGTGGAGTCGTCGAACACCGTGGCGTAGTGCGCCAGCGTGAACTGCTCGGGCAACACGGTGAAGCTCCACACCTTGGACAGCGACAGCAACAGGATGCCCAGGTGCGGCGACAACACCAGCAGCATCACCGCCCCGATCCAGCCGTAGGCAAGCACGCTCTGCCACGGCGTGAGTTTGCGCAATGGCGCGGCTACGCCGCCGCGGCTCTGGATGGCGAAGTCGCGGCGCTTCACAATCCACCACGAGCCGCCCATGGCGGCGATCGAGAACACGACGAGGATCACGCAGATCACATAGCCGATCGGATCTTCCAGCCCGATCGACGTCACGCGCAGGTACGCCTGCGGCGCCAGCATGTTGGTGACGTTGAGCACCAGCGGCGTGCCGAGGTCGTCGAAGACCTTGATGAACACCAGCGAGGCGCCGGCGATGTATCCGGGCAGCGCCAGCGGGAACACGATCTTGCGGAACAGGCGAAAGCCGGAGCTGCCGAGGTTCTGCCCGGCCTCCTCCATCGACGTGTCGATGGTGGCCAGCGACGCGGCGAGGTTCAGCAGCACGAAGGGGAAATAGTGCAGCGTCTCGACGAAGATCACGCCGTTGAGACCCTCCATCAGCGGCACGGTGAAGCCGAATGCGTCGTTCAGGATCAGGTTGAGCGAACCCGAGCGCCCGAACAGCAGTTGCATGGCCGCCGCACCCACGAACGCCGGCATGATCAGCGGCAGCACGCCTAGCGTCTGGATGATGACCGCGCCGCGAAACTGGAACCGCACGGTGAGATACGCGAGCGGAACGGCGAGCAGCGACGCGAACAGCACCGTCATCCCGGCCACGTACAGGCTGTTGACGAAGGACTCGCGCATCAGCGAGATCTCCGCGAAGGCGCTGAAATGCGCCAGCGTAAAGCCGCCGTCGGCGTTGCTGAATGCGGTGTAGACCACGGTGGCCACCGGCACCACCAGGAAGGTCAGCAGGAACGCCGCGATCGCCAGCGCGATCGCGACGATGCCCGGGCTGACGCGTGTCACTGCACGCTATTGATGATGGCGACAGGCATGACGCGTGTCACTTCACGCTATTGGCAAGTTCCACTGCGCGCGCGTAGTTGGCCTTGGCTTTCGCAGCCCACTCTTCTTCCACCCTGGCCTTCTGCTTCGACGCCGTCTCATCCTTCTTGTCGGCCTTGAATAGTGCCAGCAGCGCCTTGTCGGCGATCTGGTTGTCGTCCACCACCGGCGTGAACGTGAGCTTCCGCGCCTCGTCGAGCTGCGCGCTGGCCTTGCCGCCCAGGCGCTTCTCGGCCTCCCAGAGGGCCTTGGTGGCCGCCGCCAGTTCCTTGTGCCGGAACGTGATCATCTGGTCGAACAGCGACACCACGACGTAGTAGCGCGACTCGGAGAGATCGGTGTCGAAGTTGACCTTGGCCTGGATCGAGCCGCTGAACGGATTGGGATAGCCGGCCGGTGCCTTTGCATAAATGGTCGGCATCACCGGCAGGCGACTGATGTCCTTCTGCAGCAGCAGCAGCTGGCCCTCCTCCGAGAGCGCAAACTGGATGAAGCGCTTGCCGCCTTCGGGCGACTTCGCGCCCGCCACCAGTGCGATGTTGGCGGGCACGATCGCCGTCATGGACGGATAGACGAATTCCACCGGCATGCCGGAATTCTTCGCGGCCAACCCGAAGAAGTCGATCACGAGCCCGATGCCGAACTGGCCGTTGGATACGCCATCGGGCACGCCGAACGAGCGCTCGGTGATCGCCGCGCTGTTGCCGGCAATTGCCAGCAGTTGCGCCCAACCCTTGTTCCACCCTTCGCCCTGCAGGATCGTTTCCACCGTGAGGTGGGTGGTGCCGGAGCGCGATGGGCTGGAGACCGCCACATGACTGAAATAGACCGGCTTGGCAAGATCGGCCCACTCCTTCGGCGCCGGCAGCTTGTTGGCCGCGAGATAGCGCGTGTTCCACATGATGCCGTAGCCGGCCAGCGCCTGCCCTTTGTAGAACCCCTCCGGATCGTTGATCGGATACGAGCCGACCTTGTCGGGAATCGACGGATTGCCGCTGTCGACCTTCTGCAGCAGCTTGCCGCTGGTCAATACCTCGAAGGCATCCGGCGCCGAGGCCCAGAACACCTCGGGGCGGTTGCCCGCCGGCTGTTCGCGCACATAGGCGATGCCGGCGGCGGTGTTCTTGTTCAGGATCTCCAGCTTGTCGCCGGGATACTTCGCCTCATAGGCCTTCTTGTAGGCGGCGGTAAGCTCCTTGGGGAACGACGTGACGACGGTGACCGTGTCGGCCAGTGCTAGCGCCGGCGCCAGCAGGGCGGCGGCAAGGGCGATGCGTGACGGAAACATGCTTCCTCCAGAGTGGCGTTCGAACGACACCTTGTTTGCGGCAGGCCGAGTATTAGGGGTTCGGTGCCACCGGTCAATCGGGATTGTGACAGCGCGCGTCGTCGTCCTGGGGTATAAAGCGGCACTCAAGGTTCAACGAATCCAGGAAGGGCGACCCATGAAGGATCCCATCAGCAAAAAAGTCGATCTTGGCCGCTGCGGCGAAGTGAAGCTGCATGTATCGGGCAACCGCAAGCGGCTGCTCATCGAGTTCGAAGT
>JBKJSU010000102.1:0-2704 GCA_046594415.1 Casimicrobiaceae bacterium
CAGCAGCGAATCAATTTCATCGATTTCTCCATCGTGTGTCGAACCATGACAGCGCCGCCACGGCGCCGATCTTGAGCGCGCTGGGAACAGCGGCATACACGAACGCCAGCGCGCTCAACGCGGCCGGCTCGCGACTGCCCGGCGCATAGTCGAGCGCGCCCAGCAGCGGCAGCGCGATGCCCGCGGCCAGTGCGAGATTGAGTTTGGTGGCAAGCGTCCACAAGCCGAAGTAGGCGCCGGTACCCTGCATCCTGCCTTGCCGCCCGATCACGTCGGCCAGCAACGATGGCGGGAGCGCGAGGTCGGCGCCGAAGGCCAGCCCCGACAGGACGCAGATGACGGCGAAGGCCGCCACGTCGCCCGGCCCCAGCAATGCCGCCCACACGAACGCGACCACGGCGGCCACCATCGCGGCCTGCCATGTGCGCACCTTGCCGAAGCGCGCCGACAGGCGAATCCACAGCGGCATGCCGGCGGCGCCGGCGACGAAGTACAGCGTCAGGAAGAGGCCCTGCCGCGACTCGGCGCCCAGCACGTCGGCGATGAAGAAGAGCACCAGCGTGGCGGGTATCGCGGAGGCGATGCCGTTCAGCATGAACACGGCCAGCAGGCGCCGGAAATACGGGTCGGCCAGCGGCGCCCGCGCGCCATCGAAAATCGGCTCGACCTTGACGGGAACGCGCGGCGCGACCGGGGCAAGCGCCAGCGTGACCACGGCGCACGCCACGCAGAACACGGCGAACAGCAGCGCGAAGCGCGGCAGTCCGGCGGCTTCGCCGCCCACGCCACCCAGCATTGCCGGCGCGACGCTGGCCACCACCACGCCCACCAGCGCCAGTGATTCGCGCGTGGCGGTGATGCGGGTGCGCTCCACGGGATCGCCCGACAGCTCCGCACCCCATGCGTTGTGATTGATCGTGGCGAGGCTGAACGCGAAATACACCAGCGCCATCGCGCCCGCGAGCCAACCCAGCAACGCCGCTTCGCCCTGCACCGGTGGCGCGAACAACGCGATCATGCCCAGCGCCAGGACCGGGATCGACAGCGCGATCAGGCGCTTGCGCGATGCCGCGCGGTCGCTCCACGCGCCCAGCAGCGGGTCGACCAGGCCATCCGCCAGGCGCAGCACCAGCAGCACGAGGCCCAGGGCGGTGAGGGAGACACCAAGGTGGCCCCCATAGAATTTGGGCAGGTGCACATAGAGCGGCAATGCCGCCATCGCCAGCGGCATGCCGAGGAGGCCATAGGCGACAAGCGCGGTGCAGCGCAGCGGCGGCGCCGCGGGTATCGGCGGCGGCGCAAGCGCCGCGTCGGCCGCGGTCACGGCGTGCCCAGCAGTTTCTGTCGGAAGCTCGCCTGCGAGGTCTTGGGATGCAGCCAGATGCCGAAGAAGGCGTCCGCGAAGCCGGGGTCGCCGATTTCGCCGATCGGCTTGCCGTTGAAGAAATAGCGTACGACCCCGGTGCCGACATTCACGCCGGTGATACGGTCGCCGCGCTTCACGTCGGGAAACAGTCGCGTCATCGCCTCGCCCCAGCGGATGCGATCCGCAGGACTGCCGAGGCCGAGCTTGGCAATCTCGTCGACACTGCGTTCGGCGATCTTCGCGCCGTCGAGGCTGCGGTGATAGTGCAGGTCGAGCACGTAGGGTCCATTTTGCGGCCACCCGGATGCCGCAGTCCAGTACCAGCCGTCGTAGACGGAGATGCCGAAGAAGGTGAGTTCGCCACCCCCGCGAACCTTGAGCGCGGGCGCGATCTCCAGAATCGCGGCGGGGAGCGGCGGCGCGGCGGCGCGGCACAGCGCGGGCGCCATCGGCAGCCCCAGCGCGCCGGCCACCGCCAGCATGCGGACATGTTTAGCGGCGGATGAACGTGTATTGGGCGACATCGGTGGTGCCCGAATCGAAGCCGGCGGCGCAGTAGGCGAGGTAGAAGCGCCAGCAGCGGAGGAATTTTTCGTCGAAGCCCTGCGCGCGGATCGCCGGCGCATTGGCATCGAAGTTGGCCAGCCAACGCTTCAGCGTCTCGGCGTAGTCGTGGCCGAAGGTGAGCGTGCTCTCGAGTTCGAGCCCTGCCGCAAGCGCGACGTCGATAAAGCGCTTGGGCGAGGCCAGCATGCCGCCGGGAAAGATATATTGCTGGATGAAGTCCGACTGGGTGCGATAGCGCTCGAACCGGTCCTCGGCAATCGTGATCGTCTGCACGCAGGCACGGGCGCCCGGGCGCAGCGCCGCATGCACGCTGCGAAAGTATGCGGGCCAATAGCGCTCGCCCACGGCCTCGAACATCTCGATCGACGCGATGCCGTCGAAGGTGCCGGCGACGTTGCGATAGTCCTGGATGCGCAGGTCCGCGCGATCGGCCATGCCTGCCGCCGCCAGCCGCTCGCGCGCCCATGCGGTTTGCGCGTCGGACAGCGAGATGCCGGTGACGTGATGCCCGGCGGCGGCGGCGGTGGCCGCGAAGCCGCCCCAGCCACAGCCGATTTCGAGGATGCGGGCGCCCGCCGGCAGCGCGAGGTCGGCCAGCATGCGCTCGTATTTCGCCTGCTGCGCCGCGGACAGTGCGCGCCCGAAGTCGCCTTCGAACAGCGCGGAGGAATACGTCATCGTCGGGTCGAGCCACAGCCGATAGAAATCGTTGCCGAGGTCGTAGTGGGCGAGGATGTTGCGGCGCGCCTGGCGCTTGGTGTTGGCATTGAG
>JBKJSU010000313.1:0-3773 GCA_046594415.1 Casimicrobiaceae bacterium
CCGGAATTCCAGTCGGTATCGAGATACCCGCGGCGCGCGAGCTTGCGGCGGTCGGCCGGCATTTCGGGCCAGTTCCACAACGACGGATTCCACGCGAACAGGTAGGTGGCCATGCGAAAGGATGCCGATCCTGATGGTAAATTGCGGGCTTGAGCATGCTCCGTCCGCCCCGTCTTCCACAAGCCGCCGTGCTCGGCGCCGCGGCACTCTTGCTCGCCGCATGCAGTTCCACGCCGCCCAAGCCGAGCGCGCCGACGGCCTCCGCACCCGCCACCACCGCAACCGCGCCGGCGCCCACGCCGCCCTCCAAATACTATAAGGACGACGGCCCCGGCGAAACGGTGCCGGCCAACCTGGACCAGATCCCGGACGCGGTGCCGCGGCTCGAGGCGCTCAGCCGCTTCTCCAATCGTCCGTACACGGTGCTGGGCCGGGACTATGTGCCGGCCACGTCACTGCGTCCTTATAAGGAACGGGGCATCGCGTCGTGGTACGGACGCAAATTCCATGGGCAGAAGACTTCCGTCGGCGAAACCTACGACATGTACGCGATGACGGCGGCGCACCCCACGCTGCCGCTGCCTTCCTATGTACGCGTCACCAACGTGGCTTCGGGCAAGTCGGTGGTGGTGCGGGTCAACGACCGCGGGCCGTTCCTGCATGGGCGGATCATCGACCTGTCGTACGCGGCGGCGCACCGCATCGGCACGGCGGCCAAGGGCAGCGGCGAGGTGGAGGTCGAGGCCATCATTCCGGGCAGCAGTCCGGTGATGTTGGCGGAGGCGCCGCTGCCGCCGGTGGGCGCAGCCCCGCCCACCGCCGCGCCGCCTGCCCGCGGGACCACGGCTGTGGCACCAGGTGCAGCGCCCCTGCGACCAACGGACGCACCCCCACCCATCAGTCGCGAGACGGCAGGCGGCTACAGCGTGCAGTTGGGCGCGTTCCAGAACTTCACCAACGCGCAGAATTTCCTGGCGCACATCCAGGGTCAGCTCGCATCGGCGCAGGTGGAGCCCAAGGTCCGCGAAGCCAGCGGACTCTATCGGGTGTACGTGGGCCCCTATCCGGATCGCGATGAGGCCAGGCGCACGGCCGACCGCATTTCCAGAGAGTTCGGCGTCACCACGGCGGTCGCGCCGCATTGAACTCTTTCGCCGTCGGCGCGGTCAATCCGTTTGGCCTGCCTCGTTCGTTATAATCGACGAGCGCTTCACGCGCGCGTCGTTGCACCGTTCCAACTCTAATAAGCCGCGCATGCTTCGATCGCTTCGCCCCTTCCTGCTGTTGCTTGCGCTGCTGGCTCTACCTTTCGCCTCGGCGCGGGCGCAGCTCACCATCGAAATCGTCGGCGGTGCGGGCACGGCCATCCCCATTGCGGTGGTGCCCATGCAGGGCGAGTCGGTGTTTCCGCTTGGCATCTCGGGCGTCGTGGCGGCCGATCTGGCGCGCTCCGGCATGTTCAAGATGGTGGATCCGGCTGGGGTCAGTCCGGCGCCGTCCCGGGCGGAGGACGTGCAGGCGCCCGCATGGCGGGCCCGCAACGCCGACGCGGTCGTGGTGGGCTCGATGCGGCCGCTACCCGATGGGCGCATCGACGTGCGCTTCGACCTGGTCGACGTCGTCAAGCAGGCCAAGCTGGTGGGCATGTCCTACGTGGTCACGCCGGCGCAGTTCCGCGCCACGGCGCACAAGATCGCCGATGTCATCTACGAAAAGCTCACCGGCGACCCCGGCGTGTTCTCCACGCGCATCGCATACATCACCAAGGCGGGCACGCGCTTCCAGCTGCTGGTGGCCGATGCCGACGGCAGCGATCCGCAAACGGTCGTCACCTCCAACGAACCGCTGCTGTCGCCGCGCTGGTCGCCCGACGGCTCGCGGCTGGCCTATGTCTCGTTCGAAAGCAAGAAGCCGGTGGTCTACGTGCAGAACCTGGGCACGGGCGCGCGCACGGCGGTGGCCAATTTCCGCGGCAGCAACAGCTCGCCCGCGTGGTCGCCGGATGGCAGGAAACTCGCGGTCACGCTGTCACGCGATGGTGGCTCGCAGATCTTCTTGATGAACGCCGACGGCACCGGCGCGCAGCGCGTGATGACGTCGGGCTCCATCGATACCGAAGCGTTCTTCACGCCCGACGGCAATGCGCTGCTCTTCACGTCCGATCGTGGTGGCAGCGCGCAGATTTATCGCCTCAATCTCGGCAGCAATGCCGTGGAACGCCTCACGTTCGAAGGCAGCTACAACGTGTCGCCGCGCCCCTATCCCGACGGCAAGGGCTTTGCCTTCGTGCGGCGCGATGGCGGCCGCTACCAGATCGCCACGCAGGATTTCGCCACCAAGCAGGTGCAGGTGTTGACCGCCGGGCCGGGTGACGAAAGCCCCAGCGTTGCACCCAACGGCAAGCTGATCCTCTACGCGAACGAGGTTGGGGGGCGTGGTATATTGGCCGCGGTTTCCAGCGACGGCCGCGTCAAGCAGCGTCTCGTCGCGCCCGCGGGCGATGTGCGCGAACCCGCGTGGGGTCCCTTCGCTCTACCATGAGCTGCGGCCATCTCACTTCCGCCATCATCATCATCGCGCGTGACGGCGTCAGCGGCGCGCAGTGTTCACGCATTTCTCCCGGCGGCGGCGCCTTGCGCGCTCATGCCCCAATCCAGGCAGGAGGCTCCATGAAAAAATTCGCCTTTGCGGCAATGGTCGCATTCGTTCTCGTCGGCTGCAGTTCGGCGCCCACCACGGCACCGGTGGAAGACAAGTCGGCCGCCACCGATCCTGCGGTCACGGCGGCTCCTGGCACCACCACGCGTCCCGCCACCACCGGCGGCGTCGCGGGGGCGTCCACCGGCGCCACCACGGGGTCCGCGATGCTCAGGGATCCCAACAACATCCTGTCCAAGCGCGAGGTGTTCTTCGAGTTCGACAGCTTTGTGGTTGCGGACAAGTACAAGCCGATGGTCGAGGCGCACGCGCGCTACCTCTCGGGCAATCGCGCCGCTAAGGTCACGGTGCAAGGTCACGGCGACGAGCGCGGCGCGCGCGAATACAACATCGCGCTGGGCCAGCGGCGCGCCGATGCGGTCAAGCGGATGATGACGTTGCTGGGCGTGCAGGAAATCCAAATCGAGACGGTCAGCTTCGGCGAAGAAAAACCGCGCAACCTCGGTCACGACGAAACGGCGTGGGCCGAAAATCGCCGTGTTGACATCGTCTACGCTGGCGAGTAACGCTTGATGGCGCCAACCATGCGCGCACGGCACTGGTGGATGGCGTTGGCGTTTGCCATCGCGGCGCACGGCACGCAGGCGGGACTATTTGACGACGAAGAGGCGCGCAAGAGCATCAGGGCCACCAACGAGCGGCTCGATGGCCTGCAACGCGACCTCGATGCGCGGCTGGCCACGCTCGACCAACAGATCAAGGGCCTGGGCCTCGTCGAGCTGTTCAACCAGGTCGAGGCCATCAAGGCCGACGTTGCGCGCATCCGCGGCCAGGTGGAAGTGCTCACGCACGAACTCACCGAGTCGCAAAAGCGCCAGCGCGACCTCTATGTCGACCTCGACTCGCGGATGCGCAAGCTCGAGGCTGGCCCGGGCGCGGTGGTGCCTGCGCCGGTCACGGAGACTGCCGCTCCCGCACCGGTAGCAGGCGCGGCACCGACAACGGGCACACCCGTTTCTGGCACATTGCCACCACCAACGCCGGCACCCGCGGTGGCCGGCACACCCGCGCTCGCCGCGTCGGCGTCACCTGCACCGGCTACCGAGCAGCGTCTC
>JBKJSU010000516.1:0-2521 GCA_046594415.1 Casimicrobiaceae bacterium
CGTATTGCATGCAGCGGGGGCGCTGCGCCATCATCTCGTGGATCGGGATGGCGTGCTGGCGCGGATGCTGCCCGGGCGGCGGTGATCCCCGCCCGCCACCGCTTTCCGACCTCGACCAAGCCAAAGGCCTCAATGCGCATTCTTTATCCCTTCATTCCCCCGCTCGCCGTGCTGCTGCTGGCCAGTGGCAGTGCCGGCGCCCAGGGCGTGCTGATCGACCGTAGTGAAATCCGTTTTGTATCCAAGCAGATGGGGGTCAACGTCGAGGGCAAGTTCCGGCGCTGGAAAGCCAATGTGGACTTCAAACCCACCGATCTCGCCCGGTCCCGTGCCGACTTCGAGATCGACCTCGCCAGCATCGACCTGGCCAGCGAGGAGGCCGAAACCGAGGTCAAGCGCCCCCGCTGGTTCGATACCTCCAAGTTTCCAGTGGCGGTATTTGCCTCCACCGGGCTGAAAGACTTGGGCGGCGACCGCTACGAAATCAACGGCAAGCTCACTCTGAAGGGCATGTCGCGCGATCTCGCCATCCCCGTCACCATGAAAAAGGACCCCGCCGGCAACGCCGTGGCCGAAGGCACGTTCACGTTGAAGCGGCTCGACTTCAAGCTTGGCGACGGTCAGTGGGCCGACCCGTCGGTTGTCGCGGACGACGTCCTGGTGCGTGTGCGGATGGTGTTGCCGCGCGCCGCGTGATCGACGTTCGCCCCGCACCATCGCACTTTCACTCACGCAGCATAAATAGTCAGGAGACACCCATGATGTTGTCGTCCCATCGCATCGTTGCCATCGCCGCCACCGCGTGCGCCCTTGTTGCCGCCGGCAGCGTCGCCGCACAGGAAGTCTATTTGCTCGACGCCAATCACACCATTCCGATGTATGAAGTCACGCACATGGGCTTCTCGGTGCAGCGCGGCACGTTCACCGGTGTCTCCGGGCGCGTGACGCTTGATCGTGCCGCGAAAAAAGGCGCCATGGATATCATGATCCCCACGAACTCCGTCGCACCGAGCTTGCCCCGCATGCTGGCAATGATGAAAGGCGAGGACTTCTTCAACGTCGATAAATTTTCGGCGATGACGTACAAATCCGCGGACCTCGAGTTCGACGGCGACAATCTGGTAGGCGCCAAGGGCGAGCTCACGCTGCTGGGTGTCACGCAGCCGGTGGCGCTCAAGATCAGCCACTTCAAGTGCGGTCCCCATCCGTTCAACAAGCGCGCGATGTGCGGCGGCGAGGCCACCGCCACGATCAAGCGCTCCGAGTTCGGGATGAAATACGGGCTGCCGACGTCGGCCAGCGATGAAGTGAAGATCACCATCCCCTTCGAAGGTGTCCGTGAGCAGGGCAGTGCCGGCTAGCACCTCGCGCCGGCCATCCGCCGCTGCATCCGGCGCACGGCCGCCAACAGCTCGCGGGTGATGCCGGGCTCGCGCACCGAATGGCCGGCGTCGGGCACGACGATGAATTCCGCCTCCGGCCACGCTTGCGCCAGCGCGTTGGCGGTGACCGGCGGGCACACGATGTCGTAGCGGCCCTGCACGATCGTGCAGGGCAGGTGCCGGATGTGATCGATGCCCGCCAGCAACGCGTTGTCGCCGAGGAACGCCCGGTGCACGAAGTAGTGCGCCTCGATGCGCGCTATGGCCAGCGCCGCGGCATCGCTGACGAAGGTGGCCAGCGCGTCCGGTTGCGGCAGCAGCGTCGAGCACGCGCTTTCGTAGTGGTCCCATGCGCGGGCCGCGGGCAGGTGGACGGTGGGGTCGGGATGTGTCAACCGCCGATAGTAGTTGTCGAGGAGGTCGCCTCGTTCCGCGGGCGGGAGGAATTCCGCGAACGCCCGCCATGCCTCCGGAAAGATCGTGCCCATGCCGTGCATGAACCAGTCGAGTTCGGGCGGCGTGGCGAGAAAGATGCCGCGCAGCACCAGTCCCGTGACGCGGTCGGGGTGCGCCTGCGCATACGCGAGCGCGAGCGTGGAGCCCCACGAGCCGCCGAACAGCATCCAGCGTTCGAGGCGTAGATGCGCGCGCAGTCGTTCGAGGTCGGCGATGAGGTTTTGCGTCGTGTTGCCGGCCAGTTCGGCCACCGGTGTGGACTGGCCGGCGCCGCGCTGGTCGGCCAGCACGATGTTCCAGAATGCGGGATCGTACAAGCGACGGTGGTGCGGCAGGCAGCCGCCGCCCGGCCCGCCATGCAGGAAGACCAGCGGCGCACCGCTTCGATTGCCGCACGCCTCCCAGTGCATCGTGTGGATCGCGTCGAGCGGCAGCCGCCCGCTGGCATAGGGCTCGATCTCCGGAAACAGCGGCGTGTCGAGCGCACCGCGGCGCGTGGCATCGATCATGGCAACGACAGTTCGCTGCTCACCGCGCCAGCGGTTCGCGGAACCGCTCGTCGACGTCGATGCGGTAGCCGTTGGACAGCCGGTTGGTTTCATTGGCCAGCGCCACGACGGCCATCAACTCGTTGAACATCGCCGGCGTCATGCCCTTGCCCGACGCGCTGGCCGTGTGCGACA
>JBKJSU010000463.1:0-4390 GCA_046594415.1 Casimicrobiaceae bacterium
CGGAAACGAAGATGAAGTCGCCGGCGCGCCGGAAGTGCGGGTACGAGCCGCGTGGCGTTGCCATGTGCGCGAGAACCTGGCCGTGGTCGGTCATGAGGGGACGGGTGGGTTGCGAGAGCGGGAGGACGCAAGCTTGCCGGGGTCGCGTGTTGCGCGCAAGTTGCATGGCTGCTTTCCGCGCGGGGCCGGGTTACCATGCTCGCGAGTCGCGGGTGCGCGCGCAAACTTGGGCGGCAGTCCCTGCTCGCGACAGGCGCAGTCCGTTGAGCGGAGTTCCACGATGACGAAGCCCCCATCGACCCCACGCTCGACCGCGCGCAAGCGTGGTGGCGCACATCCGTCATCGACATGCACCCCGGCGTCATCCGCTTTAACGGCTACGCGATCGAAGACCTGATCGGCAACGTCGGCTACGTGCAGATGGTGTGGCTGATGCTGCGCGGCGAATTGCCGACGCACGCGCAGGCGGACCTGCTCGAGGCCGCGCTGGTCGCCGCTGAGGACCACGGCCCGCACGCGCCGTAGATTGCGGTGGCGCGCATGGCCGTTACTGCCGGCTTGCCGCTGAACGGCGCCATGGCCTCAGCGATCAACACGCTCGACGATGTGCACGGCGGCGCGGGCGAGCAGGCGATGATGCTCTACGCCGATATTGCGGCGCGGATGGCGGCAGGTATCCCGCTGTCCGTCGCTGCGGACGCCGGCGTACGCGCGTGGCAGGCCGCGCACGGCAAGCACATCCCCGGCTTCGGCCACCGCTTGCACCCGGTCGATCCGCGCGCGCCGCGTCTCCCGGCCTTGGTCGACGCGGCGGCGCAGGCCGGAACGATGACCGGCGAATTTGCCACGATCGCGCGCGCCGTCGAGGCCTGCCTGATGCACCCCGGCCGCGCGGTGCCAATGAACAGCGATGGCGTCACCGCCGTAATCTTTGCCGAGCTGGGTTTCCCGGCGCCGCTCGGCCGCGGGCTCTTCCTGCTGTCGTGCGCTGTTGGCATCCTGGTGCACGCATGGGAGCAGACGCAGCAGGGGGAGCGCATCAAAGGCCCCATGCCGCCCGACTTCTTGTATCGTTACGAAGGATCGGATCCGCGGCCCCTCGACTGACCCTGTCGGGGGAGTCCCCCAGCGGATCCAACGCCCCATCATGAAAGCGCGCGTCGATGCGCGCCCACGACCAACACCACGGAGGAGTTCTCAAATGCGTATTACCAAATTGCTGGGCGCCGGATTGCTTGCAGGCGCCATGGCGCTGGCCGGTGGCAATGCCGCGGCGGCGTTCGACCAACTGAAGGTCATGATCCCCGCGGCCCCTGGCGGCGGCTTCGACCAGACCGGGCGCAACCTCGGCGTGGCGATGACGGCGGCGGGCGTGGTCAAGACGATTCAATACGACAACAAGGGCGGCGCCGGCGGCGCCATCGGCCTGGCGCAATTCGTGACGTCGAACAAGGGCGATCCCAACGCGCTGTTCGTGTCAGGGCTGGTGACGGTGGGCGCAACGATCCTCAACAAGTCGCCGGTCACGCTGGCCAATGTCACGCCAGTCGCGCGCCTGACGGCGGAATCCGAAGCCATCATCGTGCCGGCCAATTCGCCACTCAAGACGATGAAGGACCTCGTGGCGGCGATGAAGGCCAACATCGGCGCAGTCAGCTTTGCCGGGGGGTCAGCAGGCGGCACCGATCACATTCTCGCCGGGTTGATCGCCAAGGAACTGGGCGTGGATCCGGGCAAGGTCAACTATGTGCCGTTCACCAGCGGCGCCGAAGCGGTGGCCGCGGTGTTGGGGGGCAGCGTCACCGCCGGCATTTCCGGCTATGGCGAGTTTGCGCAGCACATCAAGTCGGGGCGCGTGCGCGCGTTGGCCGTGTCGGGTCACGAGCGCGTTACCGGTTCCGACATCGCCACGCTGAAGGAGCAGGGCATCAACGTCGAGCTGGTCAACTGGCGCGGGGTGTTCGGCGCCCCCGGTATCACGCCCGCGCAGCAGAAGGAGTTGATCGCGGCCGTCGAAGCGGGCACCAAGAACGAAAAGTGGCAGGACACGCTGAAGAAGCTCGACTGGACGCCGTTCTTCCTGGCCGGCGATGCCTTCAAGGAATTCGTCGACGCCGACACCAAGCGCACGGCGGCCACTCTCGAAAGTCTCAACCTCGGCAAGAAATAAGCGTGTGGCGGCGCGCGTGGCCCCCCGGCCACCGCGCTGACCCGGCCAACGCAACAGCGAACATCAGGGGAGTCCATGGATCACGCACCGCACCGCGACCGGGCGCAGCTCGTCATCTCGGGAGTGCTGATTGCACTCGGGCTCTTCATGTTCTATCAGATCCAGTTGATCGTGGCCGATGGCGGGTACTCCGCGATCGGCCCGCGTTTCTCGCCCATACTGGTCGCGGGTGTCCTGCTCCTCATCGGGGTGATGCTGCTGCGGCAGGCCCTGACTGGCGGTTGGCGCAACATGGAAGGCGCGGTGCCCGCCGAGCCGTTTTTCGCGCCGGCGTTCCTGTGGATTGCGGGCGGCCTCGCCCTCAACATGGTCGTGATCGGCTTCATCGGTTTCACGATCGCGTCGGCCCTGCTCTACGTCATGGTCGCGCGCGGTTTCGGCAGCCGCCGGCTTGGTCGCGACAGCTCGATCGGACTGGTGCTCGCGCTGGCGGTGTTCTATTTCTTCACGCGCGTGCTGGGACTGGCGCTGCCCGCCTCCCCCGCCGGCTTCTTCTAGGCGAGGCGGGCAATGGAAGCGCTGCAGGGATTGATCGAAGGCTTCGGGGTCGCCCTCACGTGGACCAATCTCATGTGGGCTTTTGTCGGTTGCGCCCTCGGCACGGCCGTGGGCGTGCTGCCGGGCGTGGGTCCGGCGGTGACCATTGCGTTGCTGCTGCCGCTCACCACCAAGCTCAATGCCACGTCGGCGCTGATCATGTTTTGCGGCGTCTACTACGGCGCCATGTACGGCGGCTCGACCACATCGATCCTGCTCAACACGCCTGGGGAGTCGGCGTCGATCGCCACCACGCTCGAAGGCAACGAAATGGCCAAGCGCGGGCGTGCGGGTCCCGCGCTCGCCACCGCAGCCATCGGCTCGTTCGTGGCCGGAACCATCGCCACCGTTCTCGTGTCGCTGTTTGCGCCCTACGTCGCCGAATGGGGCCTGCAATTCGGACCCGCCGACAAATTCGCGCTGATCCTGCTGGCCTTCACCACCATTTCCGCAGTGTTGGGCACGTCCGCGCTGCGCGGGTTTGCGGCGTTGTTCCTCGGGCTCTTCATCGGCTTCATCGGGCTGGACGCGCTGTCGGGGCAGATCCGCTTCGCGATGGGCATCGAGGAACTCTACGACGGCATCGACGTGGTGGTGGTCGCCGTGGGTCTGTTCGCCGTCGGCGAGACGCTCTACGTGGCCACGCATCAGCAAACGCTGGCCGAATCGGTGGAGCGCATCAAGGGCTCGATCTGGATGACGAAGGAAGACTGGAAACGTTCGATCGGCCCGTGGCTGCGCGGCACGGCGTTTGGCGTTCCCTTCGGCGCCATGCCGGCAGGCGGTGCGGAAATTCCGACCTTTCTGTCCTATGCCACCGAAAAGAAGCTGTCGAAGAACAACGATTTTGGCAAGGGCGCCATCGAAGGTGTGGCCGGCCCGGAGGCGGCCAACAACGCATCGGTGACGACGGCGCTGATTCCGCTGCTGACACTGGGCCTGCCCACATCAGCCACGGCCGCCATCATCCTCACCGGCTTCCAGCAATACGGCATCCAGCCGGGCCCACTGCTCTTCACGACGCAAAGCGAACTGGTGTGGGGCCTGATCGCCAGCCTCTACATCGGCAACGTGATGCTGCTGATCCTCAACCTGCCGCTGGTGGGAATGTGGGCGAAGCTGCTGTCGATTCCGCGGCCATTGCTCTACGCCGGCATCATGATCTTCGCCACGATCGGCGCCTACGGCATGCGCAATTCGTGGTTCGACCTCTTCTTGCTGCTGGTCTTCGGTCTCCTGGGCTACGCGATGCGGCGCTGGGATTTTCCGGTGGCGCCGGTATTGATCGGCATGATCCTCGGGCCGCGCGCCGATACCGAACTGCGGCGCGCGCTGCAGATCAGCCAGAGCGACTTTTCGATATTCTTCACGCGGCCGATTTCCTGCACGCTGATCATCCTGTCGGTGCTGCTGGTCGTGGTGCCGGCGTTCCTGCGCTGGCGCGCGGCGCGCCGCTTCGGCACCCCCGCGTAACGCATGGCGGGCGACGGCGAGGCCGTCACGCCGTCGCGCCTCGCGCGCTGGGCCGCGGCGCTGGCCGTGGCTGCCGTGGCGGGCTACGCGTGCGTGCTGCTGCGCACGCCGATCCCGTGGATGCTGGGGCCGCTGTTCACCATCGCCTTC
>JBKJSU010000038.1:0-4101 GCA_046594415.1 Casimicrobiaceae bacterium
CGCCACGCGAATGGTCAGCGCCCACACCATGCGCTTGCCGCGCCCGGTGTCCGAATACAGGAAGTAAAGTGCTGCGAACAGCGCGACGAGAATCGCGACCAGCACCGCAACGACGACGATTTTCATGGCAGCCTGGATAATTTGCGGGTCACACCGTGCAGTGTAGTGAATTCGGCGTGCAATCGCGCCCTGAACGCAATGGACATTCCCACTCCCGTCCCCATCTCCACGGCTTCGCGCCGCCTGCGCCCGGCAGCATTGCCGACGGTCGCGGCGGTGCTCGCGATCGCGTTGTTCGTCGTGGCGGGCAACTGGCAGCGCGGGCGCATGGAGCAGAAGCAGGCGCTGCGCGCCCAGCTCGATGCCGCGACCATGGCGCCACCGGTGGCCTTGCCGCTCGCCGCCGTGTGGGTCGACTGGCGTTATCGGTCGGTAGTGCTGACGGGACGCTTCGATGCGGGCCGGCAGATCCTGATCGACAACAAGGTGGAGGCCGGTCGTGTGGGCTATCACGTGGTGACGCCGTTGCTGCTCGATGACGGCCGCGCGGTGCTGGTGGATCGTGGTTTCGCCGCCGCCGGCCCCACGCGCGACGTCCTGCCACAGGTGCCGCCGCCGGCGGGGGGCGTGACCGTGCGTGGGCGCATCAACATCCCGCCCGCCGGCTATGTCGAATTGCAGCGCGCGGCGGCGCAGGGCCCGGTCTGGCAGAACCTCGATCCGCTGCGCTTCGGGCAGAACAGCGGTCTCGCGGTGCCGCCGGTGGTGATCGAGCAGACGGAGGCGCTTGGACCCGACGATCGCCTGGTGCGGCAGTGGCCGCAGCCGGACCTCGGCATCGAGAAGCATCGCATCTACATGGTGCAGTGGTTTGCCTTTGCGCTGATGGCCGCCGGCCTGTGGCTATGGTTTACGTTGCGGCGCCCGCGATGAGCGAGGAAACCGTGACGCCAGCCGTGCGCAAGAACCGGCGCATGCTGTACCTGATCGCGCTGATTGCCGCCGCGCCGGCCGTCGCGTCCTATTCGATCTACTATTTTTTCCCGCCGGACAAGCGCGCCAATTACGGCGAGCTGCTGCCTACGCGGCCCGCGCCGGCGCTGAACGGGGTTGGCGCGGGCGGCGCGCCCTTCGTGTTCGGCTCGCTCGCGGGCAAGTGGGTGCTGGCGATGGCCGCGCCGTCGGCCTGCGACCCGGGCTGCGTGCAGGCTCTCTACGCCACCCGCCAGGCGCGCACGATCCAGGGCCGCGAAATGGATCGCGTGGTGCGGGTCTGGTTCGTCACCGACGACGGCCCCGTCGACAGCGCGCTGCTGGCGCAGCATCCGGGCCTGATGGTCGTGCGCGCAAGTTCGTCCGGCTGGTCCGGCTGGAACGTGGGGGCGGACCGAATCGTGCTGCTCGATCCATTGCAGAACCTGGTGCTCGCCTACCCGCGCGACCCCGACATCAAGGCGCTGGCCAAGGACCTGACGCGCGTGCTCAAGGCGTCCAGGATCGGTTAGGGCCCGCTGCCGCCATGAACACAATTGCAATCGGTCGGGATGGACCGCTCCCGTGTAAAATAGCTGGTTACCCGAAGACCTCGAAGTCATCCATCCTGTCATGACCGCCCTGGCGCTTGCCGAAAATCGATTCCGTCAGTTCTTCGCGCTGACGAAGCCGCGTGTCGTGTCGCTGATCGTGTTCTGCGCGGTCATCGGGATGTTTCTCGCGGTGCCGGGCCTGCCGCCTGCCGGCATCGTGTTCGCGGCCACGCTGGGCATTGCGCTCGTGGCCGGCGCCGCCGCGGCCATCAACTGCCTGGTCGAGCAGAAGATCGACGCGGTGATGCAGCGCACGCGCGGGCGCCCGCTCCCACGCGGCGAACTCACCTCGGCGCAGACGCTGGTGTTCGCCAGTTTCGTCGGCGGCGCCGGGCTGTGGGTGCTCTATCGCTACGTCAATCCGCTCACGATGTGGCTCACGCTGGCCACCTTTGTCGGCTACGCCGTGATCTACACGGTGCTGCTCAAGCCCGCGACGCCGCAGAACATCGTGATCGGCGGCGCGTCCGGCGCCATGCCGCCGGTGCTGGGCTGGGCGGCGGTCGCCAATGACGTTGCGCCGCAGGCGTTGCTGCTGTTCCTGATCATCTTTATCTGGACACCGCCGCATTTCTGGGCGCTGGCGCTTTACCGCACGCAGGACTACGCGAAGGCCGGACTGCCGATGCTGCCGGTCACCCACGGCTCGCTCTATACGCGGCTGCAGATCGTCCTCTACACGTTCGCGCTGGTTGCGGTGTCGCTGCTTCCCTGCGCCATCCGGATGAGCGGGCTCCTGTACTTCGTCGCGGCGCTGGTGCTCGGCGTGATCTTTCTCGTCTACGCGTTCCGGCTCTACTTCCGCTACAGTGACGATCTCGCGCGGGCCACGTTCCGCTACTCGATCGTGTACCTCGCCGCGATCTTCTCCGCACTGCTCGTCGACCACTACTGGCAGTGATCCGGCGCCTCCTCGCCGTCGTGCTCGCCGCAGTGCTCGCGGCATCGCTGCTCGGTTGTTCGCCCGATGCGGCCAAGTTCAAGGCTTCCGACGTCACCGGCGCGAGCTTCGGTCGCGACTTTGCGTTGACCGATGCCACGGGCAAGGCCCGCACGCTGGCCGATTTTCGCGGCAAGGCCGTGGTCATCTTCTTCGGCTATACCCAGTGTCCGGACGTTTGTCCGACCACATTGGCCGCGCTGGCCGAGACGATGAAGCAACTCGGGCCCGATGCCGACCGCGTGCAGGTGCTCTTCGTTACCATCGACCCGGCTCGCGACACGCCCGCGCTGCTCGCGCAGTATGTGCCCGCCTTCGATCCGCGCTTTCTCGGGCTCTACGGCGACGACGAGGCCACGCAGAAGGTGGCGCGCGAATTCAAGATCATCTACCAGAAGCAGCCAGGGTCCACGCCGGACACGTACACGATGGACCATTCGGCAGGCACCTACATCTTCGACCCGCAGGGGCGGCTGCGCCTCTTCGTCAGCCACGGGCAGGGGCCGGCAGTGTTCGCGCACGACCTGCGCGAGATCCTGCGCACGTCGGCGAAGTCCTGACCCGCGGTCGGGGCGGGCGCGTGCGCCGCGCGCCGGGCCCGTCGCGTCAGAATTCGACCATCTCGAAGTCTTCCTTGCGCGCGCCGCACTCCGGGCACGTCCAGTTGGGCGGCACGTCCTCCCACTTCGTGCCGGCCGCGATGCCTTCTTCGGGCGCGCCGGTGGCCTCGTCGTAGATCCAGCCGCAAATGAGGCACATGTATTTTTTCATCGGGATATCGGCATTTCGGGGTGGAGTAAACTCGCGAATTGTAGCGTGACCGTCCATGCCGCGTCGCTGCGACGCGCGACCTTCGAAGCGAACCCCCATGGCCGATGCCGAATCCAGATTTCCCCCGCTGGTCCTCACTTTTGCCGCCTCCGATCCGTCGGGCGGTGCCGGCATGCAGGCCGACCTGCTCACGCTCGCCAGCATGGGCTGCCACCCACTGTCCGTGATCACCGCGATCACCGTGCAGGATTCGCTCGGCGTCGAGGCCGTGATGGCCATCGATGCCGACTGGGTCGCGGACCAGGCGCGGTGCCTGCTTGAAGACATGCCGGTCGATGCGTTCAAGATCGGCGTGCTCGGCAGTGTCGAAAACATTGCTGCGATCGCCGAAATCCTGTCCGACTATCCGGATGTGCCGCTGATCCTCGATCCTGTGCTGGCCTCCGGTCGCGGCGACGAGCTCGCCACCGAGGACATGACCCGCGCGTTGCGCGAGTTGCTGCTGCCGCAGACCACCATCCTCACGCCCAACACGCTCGAGCTGCGGCGGCTGGCGGAGGCCGAGGAGGATGACGAGCGCACGCAGGAGCAATACGCGGCGAAGCTGATCGAAACCGGCTGCGAGTACGTTCTCGTCACCGGCACGCACGAGAACACGCCGCAGGTCATCAACACGCTGTACGGCAAGAACGGCGTGGTCCGCACCGACAGCTGGCCGCGGCTGCCCGGCAGCTTTCACGGTTCCGGCTGCACGCTGGCTTCGGCCATCGCCGCGATGCTCGCCAACGGGCTCGACCTGCCCGA
>JBKJSU010000086.1:0-4764 GCA_046594415.1 Casimicrobiaceae bacterium
ACCTGCTAGTACTTGCTGACGGTGAACCGCCGGATCCCCGACTCGATCGACCGCAACTGGTTGTCGACGGATTTCACGCCGTCGACTGCCGCGATGACTTCGGCGGCGCGCACGCTCTCCGCCGCGTTCACGACGATGCCCCGTAGTGTCACGGCGCCGTCGTCCGCCTCCGCGGCGATGTTCACCTCGGCCGTGGCCTCGTTGGCCTTCAGCGTCGCGCGGATGCGCGCCTCCAGCGCCAGATTGCGCAGCTTCGCCGCGCTGGCCGGTGTCGGTAGGAACTCCGGCCGCCGCGACAGTGCAATCACCTGCTCGATGCAGCTTTCCACCGACACCCGTCCGGTGTTGAGCGTGAGGTCGTACCGCAGCGGATCAAGCAGGTCGACACCGAAATTCTGCTGCGTGCGCGCCACGTGCGCCGCTTCTGAGCGCTCGATTTCCTCGCGCGCGAGATCCGCAGCGTCGGAGTCGAGCCGTTCCATCAACCACTGCACGCGATTGGCCAGCGGCGCGCAGACGCGAATGGTGGGGATGTGCGATACGCCCTTCAGGATGCAGGTGGCGCCCCAGCCGCGAATCACGACATTGCCCTCCTGCGCCAGCGCCAGGATCTCCTCGGCCGCGTAGACGGCGAAAACCTCGCGATCGATGCCGCGCTTTTCGAGCCAGCCGGCCTGGCCTTCGCGAACCCGCCGGATGAGGCTGCGCTTGACCTGCATGCGCTCGGCCACCGTATCGCCCACTTCGTGCTGGACCACCTTCAGGCCAAGCGCGTGGGCCACGCCCTGGGCCACGTCGGTGCCCAGCGTGGCCATTTCCTGAGTCATCGCAATCACTGTCATGGCAGTCTCCTTGCGCGTGGCGCCGGCGTGGTCACGCAACGCCCTTAGGTTGGCGAACCAGCGCGAACAGCCGGTTGAGCAGCGGCAGGAACAGCAGCACGAGCGCCAATGTGGTGATGGTTCCGACGAGCGGGTTCGAGAAGAAGATGGCCAGGTCGCCTTGCGAACCCAGGATTGCCTGCCGGAACGAGTCCTCGGCGCGATCGCCCAGTACCAGCGCCAACACCAGCGGCGCCAGCGGGTAGTCGAGTTTCTTGAACAGGTAACCCAACACGCCGAACACGAGCATCAGGTACACGTCGAACATCGAGTTGTGCACCGTGTAGGCGCCGACCGCGCAGATCACGATGATGATCGGGGCAATGATCGAAAAAGGGATGCGCAGGATCGCGGCGAACAGCGGCACTGTCGTCAACACGACGATCAGTCCCGCGAGGTTGCCGAGATACATGCTGGCGATGAGGCCCCACACGAAATCCTTCTGCTCCACGAAGAGCAGCGGTCCGGGCTGCAGACCCCAGATCAGCAGGCCGCCCAGAAGCACGGCGGCGGTGGGGGAGCCGGGGATGCCCAGCGTCAACATCGGCAACAGCGCGCTGGTGCCCGCCGCATGGGCGGCCGTTTCGGGCGCGATCACGCCTTCCAGCTGTCCCGTGCCGAACTTGTCGCCGTTCTTCGACATCCGCTTGGCCACGCCGTAGCTCATGAACGACGCCGGCGTAGCCCCACCCGGCGTGATGCCCATCCAGCAGCCGATGGCCGAGCTGCGCAGCAGCGTCGCCCAGTACTTTGGCAACTTCTTCCACGTTTCCAGCACGACCTTCGAATCGATCTTGCCGCGAGCGCCCTTGAAGGCAAGACCCTCTTCCATCGTGAGCAGGATCTCGCCGATGCCGAAGAGGCCGATCACCGCGATCAGGAAGTCGAAGCCCTTCAACAGCGGCGTGAAGCCGAAGGTGAGGCGCAGCTGGCCCGTGACGGTGTCGAGGCCGACCGCCGCGAGGCCGAAGCCCAGCATCATCGCGGCGAGCGTCTTGAACGGTGAGCCCTTGCTCATCCCGACGAAACTGCAGAACGTGAGCAGGTAGACCGCAAAGAACTCGGGCGGCCCGAACTTCAACGCGAACTTGGCGACGAGAGGCGACAGGAAAGTGATCAGCACGACGGCGACGAACGCGCCGACGAACGACGACGTAAACGATGCGGTGAGCGCTTCGCCGGCGCGTCCCTGCTGCGCCAGCGGGTACCCGTCGAAGGTCGTGGCCACCGACCATGGCTCGCCGGGAATGTTGAACAGGATCGACGTGATCGCGCCCCCGAACAACGCGCCCCAGTAGATGCAGGACAGCATGATGATCGCGGACGTCGGGTTCATCGAGAACGTCAGCGGCAGCAGGATCGCCACGCCATTGGCGCCCCCCAGCCCGGGCAACACGCCGATCAGCACGCCCAGCAGCACCCCGACCAGCATCAGCGCGAGGTTGTACCACGACAGGGCGACTGCGAAGCCACCGAACAGCGAGTTCAACTCATCCAATGGTGCTCTCCCATGATGCCGTTGGCGTACGCATCACGACCATCCGCCCGGCACGCCGGGCCGCGGTTCGCGATCACGTCGTCGGTCAGTAGCCGAACAGGGCCTCGAGCGGGCCTTTGGGCAGCGGAACCTTGAACCAGATTTCGAACATCATCCACAACGCGATCACCACGAATACGCTGATGAGCGCGCTCTTGAACCAGGTGAACTTGCCCTGCCACACCATGAACACGCCGATGAAAATCGCCGACGCGACATAGATGCCCAGCAGGTCGATTGCCACGACGTATACGATCGTCGGGATGAGGACGGCCATGATGAGCCTGGCCTGCCCACGCTCGACGAAGGCATCGGCGGCACCGGATGCGCGCATGCCCTGGTATATGGCCACCGCACTGCTGGTGCAGAGGATGAGCCCTATGTAGAACGGGAAATACCCGGACTTGGGTCCGTCGTCGCCCCAGCCCGTGCCCAGGCGTTGGGCATCGAAAATCAGCACGAGGCCCAGCACGAAGAGGAATGCGCCGACGGCGATTTCCATGACCCGCGTCGATACGAGTCCCTGCTTGTCCGGTTCCATGGAGTGGGCGGTTTCCGTGAGAGGTATGACGGGCGCGCAACGAGTCCGCGCGCGCTGGCGCGCGGACCGTGAGCAGGCGCGGATTACTTGGCGAGGAAGCCGGCTTCCTTCATGAGACCCTCATGGGTCTTCTCGGCAGCCTCAACCCACTTGACGTAGGCGGGTCCGCTCATGAACTCCTGATTGAAGGCACCCTTCTCCATGAAGTCCTTCCACTCGGGTGTCTCGCGGACCTTCTTGAAGAGGTCCACGTAGAACGCCACCTGGTCGGGCGTCACGCCGGGCGCCATGAAGATGCCGCGCAGCATCAGATATTCGATCGCCAGGCCCGCTTCCTTGCAAGTGGGGATGTCGTTCCACGACATCGTGTCGGTGACCTTGGCCTTGTACGGCATCCGCTGCGCGTCGAACACGCACAGCGGACGCAGCGCGCCGCCGCGCCACTGCGCGATCGCCTCGATCGGGTTGTTCACCGATGAATCGACGTGCTTGCCGGTCAGCTGCACGGCGACATCGCCGCCGCCCTTGTACGGGATGTACGTGAACTTGGCGCCGGTGGCCTTTTCGAGCGCGACCGTGATGATCTGGTCTTCCTGCTTCGAGCCGGTGCCGCCCATCTTCATCTTGCCGGGGCCCGCTGCCTTGGTGGCGTCGATGTATTCCTTGGCCGTCTTGTAGGGTGTTTCGGCGTTGACCCACAGCACGAACTGGTCGAGCGCCAGCATCGCCACCGGCGTCAGGTCCTTCCAGTTGAACGGGACCCCCGTGGCCAGTGGCGTGGTGAACAGATTGGAGAGCGTGATAACGATCTTGTGCGGATCGCCCTTTGAGCCCTTGATGTCAAGGAAGCCCTCGGCGCCGGCGCCGCCCGACTTGTTGATGACGACCATCGGCTGCTTCATGAGGTTGTTCTTGACGACAATGCCCTGGACAAAGCGTGCCATCTGGTCGGCGCCGCCACCGGTGCCTGCCGGGACGATGAACTCGACCGATTTGGTGGGTTCCCACGCGGCAAAGGCCGACGTGGCGGCCATCACTCCGGTCAGCGCGGCGGCGCCGACAAGGCCCTGCACAATCCGATTTCGCATGTTGCTACTCCTGAAGTTGATCGCGCGCATGGGCTTGAAGCGCACGGGTGCCCGAGCGGGAAAGTTCAGATTGCGGAGGGACGACGAAGGCAGGGACCGCAACAGGCAGGGCCCGGAGAACCAAAGCGATGGTGGCGACTGCGCGAGGCGCAGGACGAATGCCGGTCGTTCATGTTGCATCCTCCAGAATGCCCCGGCAGGCCTGCCGAAGCCATGTACCGGGTCGCGTGGCCATGCCCGCGACCTCTTTTTTGCACACGATTGATATACCGTATCTGATATATTCATAACGGTCAATACACCTGAACCACTCCGCTGATGGCCACGAGGGCTGCCATGGACCCGATGCCGGACACTGCCGTCGATTCGACGATTTCGCTCGCCGCCGCGCCCTCCTTTTCGGTGCGCCCGCTCAATACCAACATGAGCTTCCGCGAGCAGGCCTACGCGGTGCTGAAGCAGGCCATCGCCAACGCCGACGTCTACGACCAGCACGAGGAAATCCGTCTCGACGAGCGCGAGCTCTCGGCCGCGCTGGGCGTCAGCCGCACGCCGATCCGCGAAGCGATGACGTTGCTGGAACAGGAAGGCTTCCTGCGTACGCTGCCGCGACGCGGCATCTTCATTGTGCGCAAGACCAAGCGCGACATCATCGACATGATTCAGATGTGGGCTGCGCTGGAGAGCATGTCGGCGCGGCTGGCCACGCAGCGCGCC
>JBKJSU010000089.1:0-3634 GCA_046594415.1 Casimicrobiaceae bacterium
CCCCATGTTCGAAGCCCTGCTGGTCTCCACCGCCGTCGTTGCCGTCGGCGAACTGGGAGACAAGACCCAACTCCTCGCGCTGGTCCTCGCCGCCCGTTACGCGAAGCCCTGGCCGATCATCGCCGGCATCTTCGTGGCAACCCTCGTCAACCACGCCATTGCCGGCTGGGTGGGCAACTGGGTGCGCGGCATGGTGCCGCCGGAGGTGCTGCGCTGGCTGCTGGCGCTGTCGTTCTTTGCCGTGGCGGCGTGGGCGTTGAAGCCGGACAAGCTCGACGAGGACGACGCGCCGCCGGCGTCGCACTGGGGGGTGTTCGGCGTGACGGTGGTGGCGTTCTTCCTGGCCGAGATGGGCGACAAGACGCAGATTGCCACCGTGATGCTCGCGGCCAGGTTCGAATCGCTGGCCGCCGTTGTCGCCGGGACGACGCTTGGCATGCTGCTCGTCAACGTGCCGACGGTGTTCATCGGCCGCGCCGCCGCGGACAGGATTCCGTTCCGCGCCGTGCGCATCACCGCGGCCGCGCTGTTTGCCGGATTGGGCCTGTGGGTGTTGCTCGTGCCTTCCACGCCCGGCTGAACGCCGCCTCACCGTTATAATCGACGGCTCCAGTCGCCCATTCGGTCACCCATGAAGCCGTTCAATCACACCGCCATCGAAACCGCCGCGCAGACTGCGTGGAAGGCGGGTGACGTCTATCGCTCGCCCGACCAATCGGCGAAGCCCAAGTACTTCTGCGTGTCGATGCTGCCCTACCCGTCCGGCAAGCTGCACATGGGCCACGTGCGCAACTACACGATCAACGACATGATGTACCGGCAGCTGCGCATGCGCGGCTTCAATGCGCTGATGCCGATGGGCTGGGATGCGTTCGGCCTGCCGGCCGAGAACGCCGCGATGAAGAACCGCGTGGCGCCGGCCAAGTGGACGCGCGAGAACATCGCCGCGATGAAGGGCCAGTGCGAGGCAATGGGCTGGGCCATCGACTGGTCGCGCGAATTCGCGAGCTGCGACCCGTCCTACTACCAATGGAACCAGTGGCTGTTCCTCAAGATGCTCGAGAAAGGCATCGCCTATCTCAGGACCGGCACCGTCAACTGGGATCCGGTGGACCAGACGGTGTTAGCCAATGAACAGGTGATCGACGGCCGCGGCTGGCGTTCGGGCGCGGTGGTCGAGAAGCGCGAGATCCCGATGTATTACCTGCGGATCACCGACTATGCCGAGGAGCTGCTGACGTCGCTCGACGCGATGCCGGGCTGGCCCGAGCGCGTGAAGACGATGCAGGCCAACTGGATCGGCAAGAGTGTGGGCGTGCGCTTTGCGTTTTCGCATGACATCCGCGGCGCCAGTGGCGCGCTGATCGACGATGGCAAGATGTGGGTCTTCACCACCCGCGCCGACACGATCATGGGTGTCACGTTCTGCGCGGTGGCGGCCGAGCATCCGCTGGCCACGCACGCCGCGGCGGGCAACCCCGCTATTGCCGCGTTCATCGACGCGTGCAAGCGCGGGTCCGTGATCGAAGCCGACATGGCGACCATGGAAAAGAAAGGCATGCGCACCGGGCTCTTCGTCGCGCATCCGCTCACCGGCGCGGCCGTCGAGGTATGGATCGGCAACTACGTGCTGATGAGCTACGGCGACGGCGCGGTGATGGGCGTGCCGGCGCATGACGAGCGCGACTTCGCCTTCGCCAAGAAATACGGCTTGCCCATTGAGCAGGTCATCGCGGTGGAGAACGAAGCGTTCTCCACCGCTGCGTGGCAGCCCTGGTACGCGGATAAGTCGCGCGGACGCTGCGTGTTTTCCGGCAAGTACGACGAGCTTCCATTCGCCGCCGCGGTGGACGCCGTCGCGGCCGATCTCGCGGCCAAGGGCCTCGGCGAAAAGCGCATCACCTACCGGTTGCGCGATTGGGGTGTGTCGCGCCAGCGCTACTGGGGCACGCCGATCCCGATCATCCACTGCAAGGCCTGTGGCGCGGTGCCGGTGCCCGCAGCCGACCTGCCGGTGGTGCTGCCCGAGGACTGCATTCCCGACGGCAGCGGCAATCCGCTGAACAAGCGTGCCGACTTCACCGACGTCCCGTGTCCCAAGTGCGGGCAGCCGGGCAAGCGCGAGACCGACACGATGGACACGTTCGTCGATTCGTCCTGGTACTACATGCGCTATGCGTGTCCCGACGCGCCGGTGATGGTGGACCGCCGTAACGACTACTGGATGCCGATGGACCAGTACATCGGCGGCATCGAACATGCCATCCTGCATCTGCTCTATGCGCGCTTCTGGACCAAGGTGATGCGCGACATGGATCTCGTGCAGGTCGACGAGCCGTTCACGCGCCTCCTCACGCAGGGCATGCTGCTCAATCACATCTTCTTCCGCCGCAACGCGGCTGGCGGCATCGACTACATCCCGCCGGAAGAAGTGGAGTACAGCCACGATGCGGAGGGCCGTATCGTCAATGCGTTGCACAAGACGGACCGCCAGCCGGTGGAATACGGTGGTGTGGGCAAGATGGGCAAGTCCGAGCGCAACGGCGTCGACCCGCAGACGCTGATCGATCGTTATGGGGCCGACACCGCACGTCTGTATGTGATGTTTGCCGGTTCGCCGGAAGACTCGGCCGTATGGTCGGATACCGGCGTCGAAGGCGGCTACCGCTTCCTGAAGCGCCTGTGGGCCTACGGCCAGACGCATGCCGACGTGATCAACGCCACAACCGGCGCCTTCGATGCGCGTGACGCGGCGGACGCCGTCAAGGCCGCGCGCCGCGAATTGCATCTCGCGCTGAAGCAGGCCAACTACGATTTTGATCGCATCCAGTACAACACCGTCGTCTCCGCCGGCATGAAGATGCTCAACACGCTGGAGGCATTGCCTTCCACCGCGGCCGGCGCCGGCGCGCTCACGCGCGAAGGTATGTCGATCCTGCTGCGCGTGCTGTATCCGGTGGTGCCGCACACCACGTGGGTGCTCTGGAACGAGCTCGGCCTCGATGCGGCGTTGGGCGACCTGATCGACGCGCCGTGGCCGGCGGTGGACGACGCCGCGCTGGTGCAGGACGAGATCGAGCTGGTGCTGCAGGTCAACGGCAAGTTGCGCGGCAAGCTATTGGTGCCTGCCAAGGCCGACAGGGATGCAATCGAAGCGGCCGCCCGCGCCAGCGTGGAAGTGTTGAAGCACGCCAATGGCGCCGCGGTGAAGAAAGTGATCGTGGTCCCGGGAAGGCTCGTCAATGTCGTCGTCTGACGCAATGCGTGGTGGTCGCCGCGCCTGGATGCGCGCGCTCGGCGCCGTTGCCGCCGGCGCGACGTTGGTGAGCTGCGGCTTCCATCCCCGCGGCGAGGCCAACTATCCGTTCGAGTCGCTCTACGTGAATGCGCCGGTGTCGCCGTCGCTGGCGGCGGAACTGGTGCGTGCCATCGGCGCCGCCAGCCAGGCGAAAGTGATGGACACCGCCCCTGCCGCGCAGGTGATTCTCGATGTTCCCTCCGTGATCGACGACAAGGAAGTGCTGTCGCTGTCCTCCGGCGGCTCGGTGCGCGAATATCAGCTGATCAAGCGCGTGCAATTTCGCTTGCGCGACAAGAACGGCATCGACTGGATGCCGTCCGGCGAGATCGTCAT
>JBKJSU010000126.1:0-3090 GCA_046594415.1 Casimicrobiaceae bacterium
CGGCAAGGCGGCGGTGCCCGGCGGCTTCGGCACCGGCAAGACGGTGCTGCTGGAGGCGCTGGCGAAAGGCTGCAACGCCGATGTGATCATCTACCTCGGCTGCGGCGAGCGCGGCAATGAACTGGCCGGGGTGCTCGAGGAATTTCCGCAGCTCATCGATCCGAAGACCGGGCGCCCGTTGATGGAGCGCACGGTGATCATCGCCAACACGTCCAACATGCCGGTCGCCGCGCGCGAGGCGTCCATCTACTGCGCGGTGACCGTGGCGGAATACTTCCGCGATCAGGGGCTCGATGTCGCCTTGATGGCGGACTCGACGAGCCGCTGGGCCGAGGCGTTGCGCGAAGTGTCCGGACGCTTCGGCGAGCTTCCCGGCGAAGGCGGTTACCCGGCGTATCTCTCGTCGCGGCTCGCCGATTTCTACGAGCGTGCTGCGGTTGTGGACACGCTCGCCGGCGATCGCGGCTCGGTGACGGTGATCGGCGCGATCAGTCCGCCGTCCGGCGACTTCTCCGAGCCGGTGACGAGCCATACCAAGCGCTACGTCAAGGCGTTCTGGGCGCTGGACGTCAAGCGCGCGCAGGCGCGCTTCTACCCGGCGGTGCATCCGCTGCAGTCCTATGCCGAGGACGCACGCAACTTCGCGCCCTGGTGGGCGGCCAACGGCAACGGCGACTGGTGGAAACTGCGCCGCCGCTTCCTCACGCTGCTCGACGAGCAGGCGCACCTCGAGCGCATGGCGCGGATCATCGGCAAGGACGCGCTGCCGGTGCGCCAGCAATTGACGCTGTTCTGCGCGGACCTCATCAACGACGCGTTCCTGCGGCAGTCGGCCTTTTCCGTGATCGACCGCGTGTGCAGCCCGCACCGGCAGGCGTTGATGATGCGGCTGATCGGCCGGTTCGTCGATCTCGCCGAGAGCGCCATCGCCGCAGGCGTCCACCCGGAGAAGCTCGCGCTGCTTCCAGCGTTGCGGCCATTGCAGCGGATGGGGGAGGAAATCGCCGACACCGACCTCACGCGGTTCGCGGCGCTGGAGGCAAGCCTCGACCGCGACTTTGCCGAGCTCATCCATGCCAGCGAGGCCCGCGATGCGACTCACGGTTGAGGGTGCGGCCACGCGGCTCGAGGGTCCGCTGCTGTTTCTGCGGCGAACGCTCGACGTGGGTCTCCACGATGCCGTCGAAGTGCGCGGCGGCGACGGGCGCACGCGACTCGGGCGCGTGGCGGCGATCGACGAGTCGTACATGACCATCGAAGTGCTGGAATCGACATCGGGCCTGAGCCTGCCCGACACCGTGGTTCGCTTTTTCGGCGAGCCGCTCACTTTCGGTCTCGCACCCTCGATCCTCGGCCGTGTGTTCAACGGCGTCGGGCAGGTGATCGACGGCGGGCCCCCGATCGCCGCCCGACAGCGCAGCCGCATCGAAGGCCTGCCGATCAATCCGGTGGCGCGGGCGGGGCCGCGCGACTTCATCGAGACCGGCGTCACGACACTGGACCTGATGAACAGCCTGGTGCGCGGGCAGAAGCTGCCGATCTTCTCCGGCGGCGGCTTGCCGCACGACCGACTTGCCGTCGAGATCGCCCGCCACGCGCGGCTGCGCCACGGACCGGATGGTGGTGCCGGCGACGACTTCGCGATCGTGTTCGCCGGCATCGGCGTGCCCTACGACAGCGCCGAATTCTTTCGCAAGAGTCTCGAGCAAAGCGGCGCGCTCGAGCGCACCGCGCTCTTCCTCAACCTCGCCAGCGACTCGTCGACGCAGCGGCTGCTGACGCCGCGCTTCGCATTGACCGCAGCGGAGTATCTTGCCTTCGTCGAAGGCAAGCACGTCCTCGTGATCATGACCGACATGACCAACTACGCGGAAGCGCTGCGCGAGGTATCCTCGTCGAAGGGGGAAATCCCGAGCCGCAAGGGCTTTCCGGGCTACATGTATTCGGATCTCGCCAGCCTCTTCGAGCGCGCGGGCTGCATCCATGGCGCGAAGGGTACGTTGACCCAGCTGTCCATCCTGACGATGCCGGCCGACGACATCGGCCACCCGATCCCGGATCTCACCGGGTACATCACCGAAGGCCAGATCGTGCTGTCGCGCGACCTCGACCGGCGCGCCATCTATCCGCCGATCAACGTGCTGCCGTCATTGTCGCGATTGATGAAAGACGGTACCGGCGGCCAATACACACACCCGGATCATCCGGCACTGTCGAGCCAGCTCTATGCCGCCTACGCGCGCGCGGTGCAGGCGCGCGTGCTGGCCAGCGTGGTCGGCGAAGAAGGACTCGCGGCCACCGACCGGCAGTATCTCGAGTTCGGCGCTTCGTTCGAGGAGGACCTCGTCAGCCAGTCGGCGCCGCGCACGCTCGAGCAGAGCATGGCGGTGGGGTGGCGCCTGCTGGCCAAGCTGCCCATGTCCGAGCTGACGCGCTTGTCCGATGCCCAGATCGCTGCCAACCTTGGCGCGCAACCGTAGAGAGCCGGCATGACATTGCCCACCCCTGCCGCGCCCGGAAAGCACCTCCGGAATCATCCATGAGCGAAACCAGTCCCACCCGCGCCGTCGTGCTGGAGTTGAAGGACGAGCAGCGGGCGATGCACGAGGGCTACGTCTTCCTCGACGAAAAGTGCCTGCTACTCGCCGGCGAAATCCTGCGCGAGCTCGCGCGTTACGCGACGTTCGACCGCGCGTTCGTAACGGCTCACGACGCAGCGATGGCAGCGCTGCTGGGTGCACTCGCCCGGCATGGCCTGGACGACCTGCAGGTCTACCCGGCGCCCGACCAATCTACCGCAACCATCGAACGCGCCGCGCGTTCGATCATGGGCGTGCGCCTCCAGGATGCGGCGTGGCAAGCCGCGGACGCGATCGCGCCGCCAGCGGTGGCGCCGTCGCCCGAGGCGGAAGCGTGTCGACGCGCGTTTCTGGCACTGGTCGCGGCGGCGGTTCCCCTTGCCGCCATCAGCGCTAACCTCGAGCGGCTGTCGTTCGAGTATCGCCGCTCGGTGCGGCGCGCACGCGCGCTGCAGGATGTGCTGCTGCCGGAGCTGGACGACGAGGTTTACGCAATCGAGACGCGGCTGGA
>JBKJSU010000179.1:0-2695 GCA_046594415.1 Casimicrobiaceae bacterium
GGCGACGCCGGCAGGCGGGTGCCCGTCGCGACGATAGGCGCATTTGGGTTTGAAGGATGCACACCCTTCGTGAAACACTGGCGGCATGAATCCGCATTTCGATGTCGTGATCGTGGGCGGTGCCGTCACGGGCAGCGCCGCCGCGTATTTCCTGGGCGCGGAACCGGCATTCAATGGCAGCGTCCTGGTGCTCGAGCGCGACTTCGGCTACGGCAACTGTGCCACCACGCGCTCGGCCGCGTCGATCCGGCATCAGTTCTCGACGGCGGAGAACATCCGCATGTCGATGTTTGGCACGGCCTTCCTGCGCCGGGTGGCCGAACATCTCGCGGTGGATGGCGATGTTCCGGCCATTGGCTTCCACGAAGCGGGTTACCTGTTTCTCGCCACGGAAGCCGGGCAGGCCGTGCTGGCAGGCAATCACCGCGTACAGCAGGCCGAAGGCGCCGCCATAACGTTGCTGGACGCGGCCGCATTGAGCGCGCGCTATCCGTGGTTGGCCACCGCCGACCTCGTGGCCGGCGCGCTCGGGCTCTCGGGTGAAGGCTGGCTCGATGCGCATGCCTTGATGCACGGCTTTCGCCGCAAGGCGATCGCGCTGGACGCCACGTATCGCGAAGCGGCAGTGACCGCGCTGGAGCGACAGGGCAACCGCATCACCCGGGTACGGCTGGACGATGGCACCGCGATCGATTGCGGCATCGTCATCAACGCCGCAGGCACGAGTGCCGCAACACTTGCCGGCACCGCGGGCATCGCGCTGCCGGTGGAACCGCGCAAGCGCTGCGTATTCCATTTCCGCAGCCCCGCCGAGTTGCCGGGCTGCCCGCTGGTGATCGATCCGAGCGGACTTTATTTTCGGCCCGAAGGCGCGGGCTTCATCTGCGGCATCGCGCCACCCGAAGACGACGATCCGCCCAGCGCCGACTTCGACGTGCCCTACGCGCTGTGGGACGACGTGCTGTGGCCCACGCTGGCGGCACGGGTGCCGGCATTCGAGGCCGCGCGCATGGTCAGCGCATGGGCCGGGCACTATGACGTCAACACGTTCGACCACAACGTGATCCTCGGCGCGCACCCCGATGTCGACAACCTGCTGTTCGCCAACGGCTTCAGCGGTCACGGTCTCCAGCAATCGCCGGCGATCGGGCGTGCGTTGTCCGAGCTGGTGACCTTCGGCGCCTATCGCACGCTGGACCTGGCGGCCTTTGGGTGGCGACGTGTGCTGGAGGGGCGGCCGCGGCGCGAACTCAATGTAGTCTGAACGTTGCCTCTGGCATCGAAATCGCAGCGCCGAGGCGGCCCCTTGCAAATTCGCGCCGGCGCCGTCACGCTTGTGCCTCTCGATCGAACCTGGAGATCGCCATGATTTTCGAGCAGGTGGCCACCGGCGGCTGCCAGTCCTATCTCGTGGGCTGCGCAGAGACCTGCGGCGCCGCGCTGATCGACCCGGAGTTGAGCCAGGTCGATCATTACATCGCACTGGCCGCGCAGAACGGCACGCGCATCCGCTTCGTGATCGACACGCACACGCACGCTGATCACTTCTCGGCCACGCAGCAGCTGGCGCAAAAGCTCGGCGTGCCGATCGTGATGCATCGGGGCAGCCCGGCGCCCTTCGTGGACATGCGCATCGGCGACGGCGAGATGGTGGTGCTGGGCAAATTGCGGCTGCAGGCGATGCATACGCCAGGGCACACGCGCGATTCGATGTGCCTGCTGGTGGAAGACCGCGTCTTCACCGGCGACACGCTGCTGATCGGCGGCACCGGCCGCACCGACCTGCCGTCGGGCGACCCCGGCGCGCTGTACGACAGCCTGTTCGAGCGCGTGCTGAAGCTCGACCCCGCGCTGCTGGTGTTTCCGGCGCACGACTACAAGGGCCGCAGCCATTCGACGATCGGGCAGGAGGCGGCGACCAATCCGCGCCTGCAGGTGCGCGAACGCGCCGCCTTCATCGAGATGATGAACAACCTGAACCTGTCGATGCCCACGCACATCACCGAGGCGCTGCGTACCAACATGAACGGCGGCAAATCCGTCGCGCAGTTGCTGGCCGAAGCCGCGGCCAGCGTGCCGTTCATGTCGCTGCTTGAACTGAAGGCGCACGTCGAGGCGGGGCGCGAGGACCTGATCGTGCTCGATGTGCGCGAACGCGACGCTTACGAGGCCGGTCACGTGCCGGGCGCGCGCCTGCTGCCGCGCGGCCAGCTCGAGCTGCGCGTGAACCAGGCGCTGCCCGACCCCACGCGGCGCATCCTCACCTGCTGCGAACTGGGGCAGATTTCCACGCTGGCCGCGGCCACGCTGCACGCGATGGGCTTTCCCTACACGGTGGCACTGGACGGCGGCATGAAGGCGTGGCGCGAGGCGGGCTATCCGGTGACCACGGGGGCGGAGCCTTGATCCGGTAGCGGGCGCGTGCGGCGGCGTCTACTGGTATGATTTCCAAACCACTTCGCCCGACCACACTGGCGGGCGCAAGTTCATTGGAGCCGCCATGAAACCAATTCACGCTGGCCGCGTTCTGGCCGGGATGCTGCTGTCGCTGTTCGCGTTGGCCGGTCCCGCACACGCACAGACCTGGCCCACGAAGCCGATCCGGTTCGTCGTGCCCTTCGCGCCCGGTGGCGCCTCCGATGTGCTGGCGCGCCTCGTGGGCCAGAAGCTCTCCGAACGGTTGGGGCAGCCAGTG
>JBKJSU010000360.1:0-5497 GCA_046594415.1 Casimicrobiaceae bacterium
GCGAAGCTGGTCGGCAAACAGCGGATTGCGCACGAACACGTTGGCCTCGCGCGCCATCAGCAGCGAATAGGGATCGATGTTGGACGAGCCCACGGTGGCCCAAGCGGCGTCGACGACGGCGACCTTGGCATGCAGGAACGAGCGGTGGTACTCCTCGATGCGCACGCCCGCGGCCAGCAGTTGCCCGTAGAGTGCGCGCGATGCGTAATGCAGCAACCGGTACTCGACCCGCGCCTGCAGCAGCAGCGTGACGTCCACCCCGCGCTGCGCAGCGGCGACCAGCGCGCGACGAAAACGGATGCCAGGAAAGAAGTAGGCACTGGCAATCAGGATTTCGCTCTTGGCCGTGCGGATGGCCGCGAGGTAGGCGCGCTCGATGTCGCGGCGATAGCGAAAATTGTCGCGGATCACGAACTTGGCGGTCTGGTCGCCGACGCGGTTTGCCACGATGGGTTCGGGAAAGAGCGGCACGTCACTGCGATCCAGTTGCACGAGTTCGACCAGCGCCCACAACCGCTGCATCGACTGCACGATCGGCGTCAGCAGCGGGCCGCGCACGCGCACCGCGAAATCGATGCGCGGCGGCTTGTGCCCCGGCGTGTTCATATCGTCGATCAGGTTGATGCCGCCGACGAAGGCCACCTTGCCGTCGACATGCGCGAGCTTGCGGTGCATGCGCCGCAGGCGATGCAACCGGAACTGCCACGGGGCGACCTCGGGCCGGTACTTCATCAGCTGCACGCCGCCGTCGCGCAGCCGCTGCTCCAGTGTCTTGGTGAGGTAATGTTTCGCGCCCCACCCGTCCACCAGCACGCGCACCTCGACGCCACGCTGCACCGCGGCAACGAGCGCCGCCGCGACCGTGCGGCCGGCATCGTCATCGGCGAAAATATAGGTCTCCACCCACACTTCCCGGGTTGCGGCGTCGATCGCGGCGCACAGCGCCGGAAAATACTCGCCACCGCTGCGCAGCAGGTCGATGGCGTTGCCGGTCTCGAAGCGGTTCATCGTGGTCGGCGCGCTAGCGACTCTTGCGCGGCACCTCGAAAGTGGCCGCGAGCGCCGCGTGATCGGACATGCGGCCCGCCGGCATCGTGTAGTGGACGCGTGCATCGACCGCCGTGAGCCCCCGCGCGTAGATGCGATCGAGGCGGAACACCGGGAGCACGGACGGAAATGTCCGCGCGGGACGCCCCTTCACCGCCTCGAACACTTCGTAAACGCCAAGCTCCTGGGTGAGCGTGCGGTCCGCCTTGCGCCGCCAGTCATTGAAATCGCCGGCGATGATCATCGGCGCGTCGCGCGGCACGGTTTGGGCAATGCGGTCGACCAGCGCGCGGATTTGCGCGGTGCGGCCGCGCTCGAAGAGGCCAAGATGCACGTTGAGGCAATGCAGCACCGGCGTCTTCTCCGACAGCTTGATCTCGCAATGCAGGAGGCCGCGGCTTTCGAACGCGTGCGCCGAAATATCCTCGTTCTCCTGCGCCACGATCGGGTAGCGCGAAAGCACAGCATTGCCGTGGTGTCCCTGGCGATACACCGCATTGCGCCCGTAGGCCACTTCGCGCCACATCGTGTCGGCGATGAATTCATGCTGCGGCTTGACCGGCCAGTCGTGGTAGCGCCCGGCGTTGCGATGATGGACGCCCTGCACTTCCTGCAGGAACAGGAGGTCGGCCGACAGCCCATGCAGCTTCTCCTTCAGCTCATGGATGACCATGCGGCGCGTGAGGTGGGAGAAGCCCTTGTGAATATTGTAGGTGGCGATGCTGAATTTCATCGAATCTTGGGGCACGGGATCGGCGTAGGCATAACCTCGCATAGTAGCGGGAAACGCGGGCGTTGCCCGATTACGGACCCGCGACGGGACCATCGGCAACGCACCGGGCACCCGCGGGCTAGGCTGCAGGCGTGGCTGTACGCGAGGCTTCAGCCCCGCAGGTTCGATGCCGCAATGTCCAAGCGAGGCTGAAGCCTCGCCTACAACCTCGCCAACGATTTCACCTGCATCGTCATGGCTTCTCCGCAAGCAACAGCTTCTTCGCCGCAACCAGTTCGGCGCGTTGCGCCGCCGTGATCCGCGGATAGTGCAGGTCGAGCGATGCCAGCCCTTCGATGATGGCGGCGGCCACGATGGCGCGCGTGTACCACTTGTTGTCGGCGGGCACGACGTGCCACGGCGCGTGCGGCGCGGAGGTCTCCCGGATCATCGTCTGGTAGGCCTTCATGTAGTCGTCCCAGTGGGCGCGTTCCTGCACGTCGCCTGCGGCGAATTTCCAATTCTTTTCCGGCTGGTCGATACGCTCGAGAAAGCGCTTTTTCTGCTCGTCGCGCGATACGTTGAGAAAGAACTTCAGGACGAGCGTACCGCTGCGCGCCATGTGCTTCTCGATCGCCCGGATGCTGGCGTAGCGCTCGTCCCAGATGTTCTTGCCGACCACCTCTGGCGGAAGCTTCTCCGATGCAAGGATCGCCGGATGGACCTTGACCACCAGTACTTCCTCGTAATAACTGCGGTTGAACACGCCGATGCGTCCGCGTTCCGGAAACACGCGCATGCAGCGCCACAACCAGTCGTGGTCGAGCTCTTCGGCAGATGGCGCCTTGAACGAGTACACCTGGCAGCCTTGCGGATTGATGCCTGACATCACGTGCTTGATCGCACCGTCCTTGCCGGCCGCGTCCATGGCCTGGAAAATCAGCAGGACGGACCAGCGATCCTGTGCATAAAGCATGTCCTGCAACAGTGCCAGCGCCTCCTTGCCGTCCTCCAGCGCTTCCTGCGCTCGCGGCTTGTCCTCGGCCTTGAGCAATCCGGTGTCGTCCGGCCGGTAGTCTTTCAGGCGAAACTTGCGGCCGTCAGTGATCTTGTACGGTTGCACCAATCGGTGCGCCAGCTTGCTGATGTGGTCGAAGTCCATGGCAGGATACCGGTAGGGGCGCCGATGGTGGCGCCGATGGCCAGAAGCATAGCCACATCCGGCGGCCGGCGCACGCCCGCCCGGTGCAACAAGTGCGATCCGGCGTCACTCGATGGAGACCCGCAATGGCGTGGCTATATCTGATCCTGGCAGCACTGTTCGAAATCAGCTGGCCGGTGGGCCTGAAGCTCGCGCAATCCGAAACCCATCGCCTTGGCGGCATCGCCCTGGCACTCGCCGGCATGACGCTCTCCGGCCTCCTGCTCTACCTCGCGCAGCGCGAGATTCCGATCGGCACCGCGTACGCGATCTGGACCGGCATCGGCGCCGCCGGCACGTTCATGGTGGGCATCGGGTACTTCGGCGACGCCGCGAGCCTCGCGCGCTACTTTGGCGTGCTGCTCATCATCGGCGGCGTGGTGGTGCTGAAGGTGGCGCATTGACGCTGCATCGTCCGGGGCTGCGACCGCGCAAAGCCAACTGCTATGGTTGGTTCCTTGACCCGCGACAAAGTCCATGCTCGCAGCGGTGGCGCCCGATCCGGTGGGGCGCGAGAATAGTCATGCTTCGGGCGACGCCGTTGCGCCCGGCTGCGATTGCCGATTGATCCCATCCCGCGGAGGGTTGTCCCATGCTCGTCCACGACCACATGACCCCGCGTCCCATCACCCTGCGCATCGATGCCGATTTCAAGTCGGCGCTCAAGGTGATGGAGCAGCATGCCATTCATCACCTGCCGGTGCTTGACGCCGACGGCAAGCTGGTCGGCATCGTCGCCGAGCGCGACTTGATGTTTGCCGCCTTGCGCTTCCTCGGCTCGGCCGTCGATGTCGAGCGGGTGATGCATCGCAACGTGGTGACCGCTACGCCGGACATGACCGTTGCCGCCGCCGCGTCGCTGATGGTGGCCAACGCCATCGGCGGCCTGCCGGTGGTGGATGACGGCGGCAACGTGGTCGGCGTGATCACCGAAACGGATATCTTCAAGGCCTTCGTGCGCATGCACGACGCGGTGCCGCCGACGCCGGCGCGCCGTTGATTCCCGAGCTGGGGCTCTTCGCCCTCATCCTCGCGCTGCTGCTGGCATTGGCGCTGGGCACGCTGCCGCTCGTCGGCGCGCACCGCCGCATGGCGGCGTGGATGGCGGTTGCGCGGCCGCTGGCCCACGGCCAGTTCCTGTTCGTCGCCATTGCCTTCGGCTGCCTCGCGTGGTCCTTCGTCGCCGATGATTTTTCGGTGCTCAACGTCGCCACCAATTCCAACACCCGGCTTCCGTTCGAATATAAGTTCGCCGCCACCTGGGGTTCGCACGAGGGCTCGATGTTGCTGTGGCTCCTGCTGCTCGCGGCGTGGACGCTGGCGGTGGCCCGCCGCAGCCGCGATCTTCCCGACGTCATGCTCGCGCGCGTGCTGGGGGTGATGGGACTCGTAGCCGTCGGATTCCTGCTGTTCCTGTTGCTGACGTCGAATCCGTTCGTGCGCCTCTTTCCGCCGGCCGGCGAAGGTCGCGACCTCAATCCGCTGTTGCAGGACCCGGGCATGGTGTTCCATCCGCCGCTGCTCTATCTCGGCTACGTCGGTTTTTCCGTCGCGTTTGCGTTCGCGGTGGCGGCGCTGATCGACGGCCGCATCGACGCGGCGTGGGCGCGCTGGGCGCGCCCGTGGACCAACCTCGCGTGGTGCTTTCTCACCTGCGGCATCGTGCTGGGCAGCTGGTGGGCGTACTACGAGCTGGGGTGGGGCGGCTGGTGGTTCTGGGATCCAGTGGAAAGCGCGTCGTTCATGCCATGGCTCGTCGGCACGGCGCTCGTCCATTCGCTTGCCGTCACCGCAAAACGCGGCACGCTCAAGGCGTGGACGGCATTGCTGGCGATTTGCACGTTTTCGCTGTCGCTGCTCGGTACCTTCCTCGTTCGCTCCGGCGTGCTGTCGTCAGTGCACGCATTCGCCATCGACCCGCGCCGCGGCCTCTTCATCCTGGCCTTCCTGGCCGTCGTGATGGGCGGGTCGCTGCTGCTGTTCGCGTGGCGGGCGCACAAGGTGGGCGAAGGCGCGCGTTTCGACGCGGTCTCCCGCGAGTCGATGCTTCTTGCCAACAATGTGTTGCTGCTCGTCGCGGCAGGATCGGTTCTGCTGGGCACGCTCTACCCGCTCATCCTCGACGCGCTCGGGCTCGGCCGGCTGTCGGTCGGCGCGCCCTACTTCGACGCCGTGATGGTGCCGCTCCTGCTGCCGCTCGCGGTGCTGCTGGGCATCGGTCCGGCGGCAAGCTGGGGGGACGCGCCATTGCCGGCGCTATGGCGAAGGCTGCGCTGGGCCGCGGCCGCAGCGATCGTTGCGGCGTTGACGGCGGCGCTTCTGGCCGGGCCGATCCGGCCGCTGTCGTTTCTCGGCTTGCTGCTGGCGGCGTGGATCGTCGCGACCACGGTGGCCCAGTTCGGCCATCGGCAGGGCACTGGCGGATTGCGCGCGCGGATCGCGCGCCGGCCGCGCGGCTGGTGGGGCATGGTCATCGCCCACCTCGGCGTGGCGGCCTTCATCGTCGGCGTGACGATGGTGAAGGGCTTCGAAGTCGA
>JBKJSU010000010.1:0-5149 GCA_046594415.1 Casimicrobiaceae bacterium
GTGCCCGCGCATCCGGAGGTCGCGCTGGAGCCGAGCCTTGCTGCCGTGATCAAGGGCGCCAAGATCTTTCCGATCGATGCAGATTACGCGGGCGCCAACCGCAAGCGCATCGTCGAACGGTGGGTTGCCGAAGTGCTCAATCCGTAACCGGGTTTGATCGCCGCTGGCATTGCCCGCCTGCGCCGCGACCCCGCCGTCACGGGCGCGGTCGTGGTGCTGTGGCTGCTGCTGGCGCTGTTCGTCCTGTATCCGCTGGGGGCATTGCTCGGACGCGTGCTGTTCGAGAATGGCACTTTCACCTTCTCCGGCATCGTCAAGGTGCTGGCCGACAAGCACCAGCAACGGGCGTTCTGGAATAGCCTGCTGCTTGCGTTCATCGTCGGGATTGGTGGAACGCTGATCGGCTTCCTGTTTGCGTTCACCGCGGCGCGCGGACGCCTGCCGGGCTGGCTGCTGAGTGTGGTGGATGCGGCAGTGCTGTTGCCGCTGGTATCACCGCCATTCACCACCGCCATCGCGATGATCTTTTCGTTCGGCCCGCGCGGACTCATCACCTACGATCTGCTCGGCCTGAAGGGCGTCACCGTCTACGGACTTACCAGCACCGCATGCTCGGAGGTGCTCACCTATTTTCCGATTGCCTACCTGACGCTGCGGCCACTGCTGGTGGGCATCGATTCCAACATCGAAGGCATGGCGCAGAGCCTCGGCGCTTCGCGCTGGCGCGTGTTCCGCACGGTCACGCTGCCGCTGTGCGTGCCCGGCCTGGCCAATGCGTTCCTGCTGCTGTTTGCCGCGTCGCTGGCTGATTTCGCCACGCCGCTCATTCTCGCGGGCAACCAGTTTCCGGTGCTGCCCACGCAGGCCTACCTGCAGATCACCGGGCTCTTCGACCTGCGCGGTGGTGCCGTGCTGTCGTTCGCGCTGCTGGTTCCGGCGCTCGTGGTGTTCCTGCTGCAGCGCTACTGGGTCAGCCGCCGCTTCTACGTCACGGTGACGGGCAAGGGCGCGGGACAGACACCCTACGACAGCATGACCGAGGGCGTGCGCTGGCTGCTGCTGGGCGGCTGCGCGCTGGTCACCATCGTGATCCTGTATTTCTATGCGTTGTTGCTCTACGCCTCGCTGGTGGTGGCACTCGGCGCCAATCACGCGTTCACGTTGCAGCATTACAAGGTGATCTTCACCGAAGGCCTGCGGGTGATCCGCGATACGCTGATCATTGCCGGTTTTGCGATGCCGCTGGGCGGTCTCTACGGCGTGCTGCTTGGCTATCTCGTCACACGCAAGAAAATCCTGGGCGCGCGGTCGATGGAACTGGTCTCGATGATCAACTATGCGCTGCCGGGGACGATCGTCGGCATCGCCTACCTGATCGCCTTCAACGATCCGCCGATCGAGTTGACGGGAACGGCGTTGATCATCATCGCCTGCTACGTGTTCCGCTATGGTCCCACCGGAATCCGCGCCACGGTGGCGTTGCTGCAGCAGATCGACAAAAGCCTCGAGGAAGCTTCGCAGGGCCTCGGCGCGGGCAGCGGCACCACGTTTCGCCGCGTGACGCTGCCGCTCATCGTGCCGGCATTCTTCGCGGGCCTGGGCGTCGTGTTCATCCGCTCGATGACGGCCATCAGCGCCACGATCTTCCTGGTGCCGATCAGCTGGTCGCTCGTCACGGTGAAGATCCTCGAGAACATGACGGAGCTTTCGCTGGGGCCGGCGGCGGCGTTCTCGGTACTGGTCGTCGTGATCGTATTCGTGGTGATCGCGTTGATCGGGCAGGCGCTGCGGCTTTTGCGCGCGCCCGGCGCCGCGCGGCTGTCCGGAATGCTGGGAGGATGAAGGTGACCGATTCGGCGACCATCGGCGTGCACGTCGACGGTGTCTCCAAGCGCTATGCGCATCGCGTCAAGGGCGAGGTCTACGCCGCGCGCGACGTGCGCCTCGACGTGGCGCCGGGCGAATTCGTGGCGCTGCTCGGGCCGTCGGGCTGCGGCAAGACCACCACGCTGCGGATGATCGCTGGCTTCGAGAAGCCCGATGCCGGCACCATCCGCTTCGGCGGGCAGGACGTGACGCGCCTGCCTGCCAATCAGCGCAACATCGGCTTCGTGTTCCAGAACTACGCGCTGTTTCCTCACCTGTCGGTATTCGAAAATGTCGCGTATGGACTACAGGTGCGCGGACTGGACAGCCGTACGATTGCGCGCAATGTTGGCGACGTGCTGGGCCTGGTCGGCCTCGCCGGCTACGAGCATCAGTTCTCCGGCCAGCTCTCCGGTGGCGAACAGCAGCGCGTGGCGCTGGCGCGAGCGATTGTCATCAAGCCGCAGGTGCTGCTGTTCGACGAGCCGCTGTCGAACCTCGATGCTCGCCTGCGCGTGCAGATGCGCACCGAGATCCGCGAGCTGCAGCAGCGCCTTGGCATTACGGCCATCTACGTCACGCACGATCAGGAGGAGGCGATGGCGGTGGCCGATCGCATCGCGGTGATGAATGCGGGCAGCGTCGTGCAGGAAGGTTCGGCGCAGGACCTGTATGTGCGTCCCGCTAACGAATTCGTCGCCACGTTCGTTGGCCGGGTGAACCTGGTGCCCGGACATGTCAGCGAGGTTCGCGACGACGTTGCCACCGTGGAGGCGCTGGGTGGGACATTGCGGGTACGCATGCATGGCGTGCCGATCATCGCGGGCGCGCCCGTCAAGCTGGTGGTGCGACCCGAAGCCATTGCCGTGGCGGGTGCTGGCGAGGACACGCTGCCGGCGCAACTGGTGTCGAGCACCTTTCTCGGCGAAAAGAGCGAATACGTATTGAGCTGTGGCGGGCAGACGCTGCTGGCGGTGCGCTACGGCAGTGGCGCGGGTGAGGGGGGCGCCGCTGGGGCCACCGTGGGGCTGCGCATCGACGAACATGCCGTCACGGTGCTGCCGGAGCAGGCGTCATGAGTGCGCGGGTAGGGTGCGTGGCGTTGGCGCTGATGGCAATCGTCGGCGGCAACGCCCAGGCGCAAACGGAAATGCACGGCAGTACCGATGCCTTTGCGGCACCGGGCGTGGGGCTGGCGTGGGCCATTGCGCGCGGCGCGACCGAGAACGACACCAATGTCGTGCTGCGTATCGTCTCCGGCACCACGGTTTTTCCGTCGATTGCGGTGGTGGGCGTCGATCCGTTCAGCAAACAGGAGAAGGTGTGGCGCGCGGCGTCGCCAAGCCCCGGGGCGCTGGAGATACGCATCCCACGCCCGCAGTTCGGCGACTTTCCGCGAACCGAAGTGCGTCTCTACAGTGCCTTGGCGCCTTCACCCGCGCTGGTCGTGTTCTATCTGGGCGTACCTGACACCACGCCCGAGTTCACCGACAGCGCCACGCTCGACGCCTATCTCGCCGATCGCATCGCGCGCATGCGCGCCACCGCTGGAGTTCCATCGCCATGACCCGCAATGAACTTGCCGCCATGCTCGATCATTCGGTGCTGAAGCCCGAGGCCGATGCCGCGGCCATTCGCGCCGGCATCGCCGTGGTCCGCGACTGGCAGGCGGGATTCTATTGCGTGCAGCCCTTCTGGGTGCGCATGGCGGTGGAAGCGCTGGGCGATACGCCTGCGCGCGTGATCAGCGTCATCGGCTTTCCGCATGGCCTGGATCTCGCGCAGACCAAGGCGCAAGCCGCGGCGCGAGCAGTGCAAGACGGCGCGCGCGAAATCGACACCGTCATCAACGTGGGTGCACTGAAGAGCGGCGACCTCACCGCGGTGGCGTTCGATCTGGCGGAGGTTGTACGCGCAGTGCCGGGCATTCCTGTCAAGGTCATTCTTGAAACTGCCGCGCTCACCGACGACGAAAAGCGCCTCGCGTGCCGTCTCGTCGTCGAGGCCGGTGCGGCGTTCGTCAAGACGTCCACGGGCTTTCATCCGGCCGGGGGCGCGACTGCGGCCGACGTGGCGTTGATGCGCGCCGCCGTCCCATCGTCGATGGGCGTCAAGGCGTCGGGCGGCATTCGCACGCTGGCCGATGTGCGCGTCATGCTTGCCGCCGGTGCCAATCGGATCGGCACCTCCGCCACCGCGGCGATCCTCGCGGAATTGGACTGACGGGACCGTCGCGCAACGCCTGTAGGCGAGGCTTCAGCCTCGCGGGCGTGGCTTGACGTAGGCGTCGCGCCCCTGCTGTAGGCGAGGCTTCAGCCTCGCGGGTATGCGATCATCAAGCCTGATCACGCAGACGGTGGAGCAATCAAGATGGCGGACGCAGCCCCGGGAATTGTCTCCGGCGCAACCCAGGAAGTCAGCAAGGCACTGAATGCCGTGCCCGGCACGCTCGAATCCGGCGCCAGCACGCTGGCGGGCATGCCGCAGGACATCGCCAATCTTCCGCTGATTGCGCAGATGCTGGAAGTGATGCCGGCCGCCGACCTCGTCTTCGGCGGCGCGATGCTGGTATTCATCGTGTTGTTCCACGGGGCCGGAATCCGGGCGATCACCGGGCACCTCGTGCGGCGCTCGCAGTACATCCTCAGCCATCCCACCTTTTGGCGCGCCGATCTGCTGATGGGGTCCACCGTCTTCGCGCTGCTGGCGCTGCATGTCGTGGAGATCTTCATCTGGGCGGCGTCGATGATCTACTCCGGCATGCTGTCCGACTGGCGCACGGCCGGATTCTTTGCGGGCAACACCTACACCACGATCGGCTACGGCAACTTCGTGCTGCCGTTGCGATGGAACATGATGGCGCCGATCATCGCGATCTCCGGTCTCTTCACTTTCGGCTGGTCGGCCAGCGTGCTGGTCGATCTGGTCGGCCGCTGCCAGAAGATCAAGGACACCGTCGCCGCCGGGGCACACCGGGCACCGCAGGAAGTGCGCGATCCGGTTCATGGACCGGCCGCCAGCGCCGCGGCAAGTCGTCGGGACGCCCCAGAGTCGCCGCGCGTGGCCAGCCAGCCGGGTGGCCCGGGACAGCCTTGATCGCCGGGGCGATGTGGTAAAATTCACCCGATTTCGATGCACGACAGGCGTGCCGTGGTCGTTTTCGCACTGGGCAGTTTCACGGTTTACGCTCCCACAGGTTCTGCGCCCGTAGCTCATTTGGATAGAGCACCGGCCTTCTAAGCCGGGGGTAACAGGTTCAAATCCTGTCGGGCGTGCCAGATTT
>JBKJSU010000037.1:0-5252 GCA_046594415.1 Casimicrobiaceae bacterium
GCGTCGCTGATGGCGGCAATGCCCGCCTTGGCGCAGACGTCGTCGTTGTCGCCGCCGGGGGCGCCCGAAACGCCGATGCCGCCGACCAGCGATCCCTTGGCGCGAATCATCAGTCCGCCACCCACGGCAACGACGGTGGGCAGCGCGCGGATGCCGCTCGATGGCTTGCCGGCCTGCGTGGTCGCGGCAAGTTCGGTGGTGTCGGTGCGAAAACTCACCGCCGTGGCGGCCTTGCCGATGGCCGTTGCGGTCGTATGGGCGCCGGCGAGGTTGTCGCGCAGCACGGCGAGCGGCTGGCCCGCGCGGTCGACTACCGCCACGGCCACGGTATAGCCGTCCTTCTGGCAGCGATTGAGGGCTGCCTGCGCCGCATCGCGGGCGGCAGTGGTGGTCAGCGTCGTGTAGGTGGTGAGGAGCTTCTGGGCGGATGCCGGACCGATGCATGCAACGACGGCCGCGAGCGCCACGAACAATGTCTGCCTTGCGTTCATGATCGAAGTTTCCCTGTGGTAGGAGGACGCCTAGATTACGCGCGAATACTGCGGGCCCTGCCGCTGCAGGCGCAGATAGCGGTCGAAGTTCATGGCGACGGTGCGCACGAGCAGCCGCCCGCGTGCCGTCACCACGATGCGGTGCGCATCGATCTCGACCAGGCCGTCGGCCGCCAGCGGCGCCAGCGCGTCGAGCTCGGGCGCGAAAGTCGTCCGGAAGGGGATGCCGTGCGCGCGCTCGATCTCCGCGAAGTCGAGGTCGAAATTGCACATCAGCTTCTGGATGACGTCGCGGCGCAGTTCGTCGTCGGCGTCGAGCTCGACGCCGCGCAGCACCGGCAGCACATCCTCGTCGAGCTTCGCGTAATACTCGTCCAGCGTCTTCACGTTCTGCGTGTACGCCGTGCCTACCTTGCCGATCGCGGAGATGCCGAACGCAATGAGATCGCGATCGGGTTGCGTGGAGTAGCCCTGAAAATTGCGATGCAGCTGCCGCTCCCGCTGGGCGACCGCCAGTTCGTCGCCAGGCTTGGCGAAATGGTCCATGCCCACATACAGATAGCCGGCGCGCGTCAGCTTGTCGATGGCGAGCGCGAGGATCGCGAGCTTGTCCGCCGGCGACGGCAGGTCGTCGATCGCGATCCGTCGCTGCGGCTTGAAGAGGTGCGGCACATGGGCATAGCTGTAGAGCGCGATGCGGTCGGGCGAGGCGGCGATCACCCGGTCGAGTGTCGTGGCGAAGCCGGCGACGGTCTGCAACGGCAGGCCGTAGATGAGATCGGCATTGACGGACACGAAACCCGTCTCGCGGGCGGTATCGATCACGGTCAGCGTCTCGGCCTCGGTCTGGACGCGATTGACAGCCTTCTGCACCTCCGCGTCGAAATCCTGGATGCCAACGGAGATGCGATTGAAGCCCAGCCCCGCCAGAAAGCGGATCGTATCGGCGCCCACCTTGCGCGGATCGACCTCGATGGAAATCTCGGCATTGTCGGCAAAGTGGAATCGGGCGCGCAGCGCCGCCATCAGCGTGCCCATCTCCGCGTGGGAGAGGAACGTCGGCGTGCCGCCGCCCCAATGCAGCTGCGTGACGGGCGGGTCACCCTCGATCAATCCACCGACGAGCGCGATCTCGCGCTCCACGTAGCGGATGTACTTGGCCGACCGGCCGTGGTCCTTGGTCAGGACCTTGTTGCACGCGCAGTAGTAACAGATCGAATTGCAGAACGGCAGGTGCACGTACAGTGACAGCGGCTGCGTGGCGCGATCGTGGTTGCGCGCGGCCAGCGCCTCCATGTATTGCGCGGCGGCAAAACCGTCGTGGAAGCGGTCGGCCGTGGGATACGACGTGTACCGGGGGCCGAAACCGTCGTACTTCGCAACGAGACTCGCATCGAAGGCGAGCGCTGGCACGGGGAGCGTTACAGTGTCATCCATGGTCGCCATGGTGCAGGAACCGATGCCCGGCGCCTTTGAGGCAGGTCAATCTGCGGCGGGTCCGACGCCAATCGGGGCCGGGGCGAGGTTGACGATCCGGCTGAAGAGATCGTCGAACTGGTCCTGGCTGGATGCGCCGATCAGCGGATCGGCGTTGGTGGCGAAGGCGGCGTCGATCTCGGCCCAGTCCTCCGGCAGCAGGTGCACGCGCGCCAGCGGGAGAATTTCCATCTCTTCAATGTGCATGTGATTGCGCTCGAACTCGACGAACGCCTCCACCGCCGCGGCAAACGCCGGAAACTCGGTATCCCCGCCCTCGCGGTAGCGGGCCAGCGTCTGCTCGAGCGTGCGGATGCGGGACGCCCCCAGCCGGTGTTCGGCCTGCAGCCGGTCGATCAGCGGCCGTGCCGGCGGATGCCGCAGGCCCAGCAGGCGAAACAGCCACTGGTCTTCCTTGGGGTGGTGCAGCCGCTCCGGAAACGTGTCGACGTAATAGATCATCGCGCCCAGGAGCTCGAAATTGGGTCGGAGCCGGTGCTCGCGGATGCCGTGGACGAGAGACAGCAGCGCATGCAGCATCGCTGCCATGGCCTGGTGCTCGTTGCGGATGACGGTGATCGACTTCACGCCAAAGACCTCGCGCCCGGATGGACACCGCCATTTTAGTGCGGCGGGAAAAGGCGGCCTTGACCCTGGTCAAGATGCGTCAAGGCGGCCCTTCCGGCGCGGGCGCGGCGGTTAGGCGCCGGCCCCGATGGCTTTGGTCGCTGCCAGCAGACGCTGTTTTTCGCCCAGCACCTTGTTGGCATAGGCCGTGGTTTCGTCCTCGGCCGACCCGTTGTACAGCTGCAGCCCTTCCACGAGGCCGCCGGCCCGGCGGATGTATTGCTTCAGGGCTAGGGCGCCAATCCGGATATTGGTATGGGGTGCCAGCGCCGACTCCTGGTCGGGGGCGTACTTGTCGGTATGAAAGCGCGGGATGACCTGCATCAGGCCGACGGCGCCGGCCGGGCTTTCGGCGATCGGGTTGAAATTCGACTCGACCGAGATGACCGCCACCAGCAGCAGCGGGTCGAGCCCGATTCGGTCGGCTTCACGGTAGGCGTGGGCGAGGTACTCGCGCGTGGCCTCGGCCGAAACGCGGTACTTCTTGGCGAAGAGGCCGGCCAGCGTCTCGATCTGCTGGCGCCGGACGATGGAGGCCCGGGACGGCGGCAGGCTTGCCGGGGTCACCTCGACCGGCTCGGCCGGCAGCGTGATGACGAGTTCCTGCGGCAGCAGGTGCCCGGGCCGAAACGACGCCGAGGCGGTCAGCGCCAGCGCCGCGGCAAAGGCGAGCAGGACAAAGGTAGCGGGTCGACATCGACCCATCACGCGCCGACCGGATGCGGGCGGCGCGTCGTGTATGGATGAAAGCTGTGCGTACATTGCAAACACTCCTCATGTCTATCCCGGCTGCCTCCAACCAGGCTGCGTTGCCGCTGCCAGGTAAGCCGAGGTCATGTTGCTTTGCGATTTGCTGGCGCTGTCTCCCGTTGGAACGTCGTCGTTGTTGTTTTGTGTTGTGCGTTAAATCAATGGGTTGCAGCGGTAAGCCGGCGGCGAGTATACCAGAAGCCGAAAACCCGCCAGCCTAAGCCCCCCGGCGACCCCGATTGCCCTATGGGCGAACACCGGCTACCGGTGAACCCTTGGCCGCGGCCTTGACGTCGGCCTCGAACAGTTCCTGGAGCTGCTCGGCGGCCTGCGACGTGGTCTGGATGAACTGCTGCTCGTCCTGCCGGACTGCGTATTGGGTGTCCAGCAGGTTGCGATCGTGCGCGAGAAAAATCTCGACGGCGCGCGCCGCCTGCTCGGGCTCGATGCCCGTGGTGACCAGCGCCTGCCGAGCGGTTTCAAGGCTGGACAGCACGGTTTCCCGCTCGATGGCGTCGATATCGAGGTCCCGCAGCCGGAACAGGTGCACCCGGTTGCGGGCGCGGGCGAGGATAGGCAGGTTGGGAAAGTGCTTCCGGACCAGCGCGGCGGTCTTGACCGAGGCCTCGACGTCGTCGATGGCCAGCACGAAGAGCTTGGCATCCCCCGCCTTGGCGGAGTTCAGCACTTCCAGGCGCGATGCGTCGCCGTAATAGACCTTGTTGCCGAAGCGGCGGACGAAGTCCACCTGCTGGTAATTGGCGTCGATGGCCGTGGACGCGATCCCGGCCATCCGCAGCACCCGCGAGACGATCTGTCCGTAGCGGCCGTAGCCAGCGATGATCACCGGGTTGCCGGGTCCGTCGATGGTGTCGAACTCCGGCGGCTTCCGTTTTTCCAGCCAGCGCGCCAGCAGCCGCTCGTGCGTCGCAAAGGAAATGGGCGCCAGCAGCATCGACAGCGTGACCACCAGCACCAGGAACTGGGCGGTCGCGCCTGGCAGGATCCGCTCGCCGCTGGCTGCCGCGAACAGCACGAACGCGAATTCGCCCCCTTGCGCCAGCAGCACCGCGATGCGCTGGGCATCCTCGTTGGCGGTGCCGAAGGCCCGGGCGATGCCGTACATCAGCGTCGCCTTGAGCGCGAGCAGGCCGAGCGCGCAGGCCAGCATGAGGAACGGCTGCGCGGCGAGGGTGGTCAGGTTGGCGTTCATGCCGACGACCATGAAAAAGAGGCCGAGCAGCAGGCCCTTGAACGGCTCGACGTCGGCTTCCAGCTCGTGGCGGAACTCGGAATCGGCCAGCAGCACGCCAGCCAGGAAGGCACCCAGCGCCATGGAGAGGCCGATGCTCTCCATCAGCAGCGCCGCGCCGATCACCACCAGCAGCGCCGCGGCGGTGAACACTTCGCGGCCGCCGTAGCTCGCCACGGCCTTGAGCGCCGGGCGCACCAGCAGGCGGCTGCCGATGATCACGGCGGCGATGGCCGCCACCCCCTTCGCGGCCATCACCCAGCCGCTGGTGGGGCCGGTGCCGTTCGGCGACAGCACCGGTAGCAGCGCGATCAGCGGGATGACAGCAAGATCCTGGAACAGCAGGATGGAGAAGGCCTGGCGGCCGGCCGGACTGCTCAGCTGGCCGCGCTCGCCCAGCCACGCCAGCACGATGGCGGTGGACGACATCGCAAGACCGAAGCCCACGATCATCGCCGCCTGCCACGCCATGCCGAAAAACATCGTGACGCCGATGATCGCGGCGGCGCACAAGAAGACCTGCGCGCTGCCCCAGCCGAAGACCGAGTGGCGCAGCGCCCACAGGCGCAGCGGCTCCAGCTCGAGCCCGACGAGGAACAGGAGCAGCACCACGCCCATTTCGGCAAAGTGCATGGTGCCTTCGGTGGCGGGGATGA
>JBKJSU010000042.1:0-3934 GCA_046594415.1 Casimicrobiaceae bacterium
AGGCGGTGAATCAGGCCCTTGTGGCCCGTCACCATCGTGCGATACCGCTCGACCATCGCGGGCACTTGCTCGCTTTGGTCCGGGTGCACGATGAATACGATTTCGTAATGACGCATATGCAGAACACTCCTTTCGGTCAGTGGGTGGCGGCGCTTCGAACGTAGTGCGCTGCCGGCGGCCTCCCCGTCTGCGGCGGGTGAGGCAAGAGAGCCAAAGATTATAGCGGGTTTTTCTTTATCGATCAATGCACTACGAATTAATTAGGGTCAGACTCCTATTAATCGGGCTCGCCCGTCGATTAATTGGAGTCTGACCCTAATTAATTGGGGCCAATGCGGCCAGGGCGGCGGTCCGCTCGGGCTTGGGCATGGCGGCAAGCTGCCGCACGCGATCGTAGAACCGGGGCAAATCCCCGCCTTCCTGCGCCAAAAGGGCGCGAAAAGCTGGCACCTGGGCGGAATACAGCGCCGTGGACGCCAGGCTGGCGTTGTTGGGGCCGCCGCCGTTGAAGCCGGCAAACCAGCGGTCGTAGCCGGCCAGCCCCGGCTCCCCGGCCTTGGCGCGCTCGTAGCCTTCGCGCATCGCGGCCAGAATCTGCGCCTTCCGCGCTCGTTTGTCGGCGTCGGACAGCGAACTGGCGTACAGGGCGGCCAATTCGGTCCGCGCCTCGCGCGTCAGGTCGCGAAAAGCCGCGCGCTGTTGCAGGCTGCGACTGCGGTACTGCTGCATCGCCGCGTCGCCGTCGGCCTGCAGCCAGCGCTCGAGGCCGGCGTCCTCCACCGCCACCGCGAAGGACTCGTTGAACTGCGTGTCGTCCTTCACGTACACCACCTGGTGTGACAGCTCGTGAAAGATCATCCGCGCCACTTCCGGCTCGGGCCAGCGCACGAACGTGGACAGCACCGGATCGTCGAAGTAACCCAGCGTTGAGTACGCGGGCACGCCGCTCACGGCCACGTCGTCGCCCGCCGCATGCAGGCGCTCGGCCTCGGCCCGCGCCTCGGTCTCGCGGAAATAGCCGCGATAGCTCACGCAGCCGGCAACCGGAAAACACCACTTGCGCGGCTCCAATGACAACTCGGGGCTGGCAAATACATTCCACACCACGAAGGGGCGATCGAGTTCGGTGTAGCGCGTGTAGCTCGCGTTGTCGGGCAGCGCCAGTTCACGCGAGGCAAAGCTGCGCATCTTCTGCACGCGTTCCAGCCGGCGCTTCAATGCCGCGTCGGAGGTGTCCGCGATCACGTCGGGAATGGGCTTGGCGCGCGCAACGAGATCAAGCTGGCCCGACGCGCTTTGCCAGTAATACTCGGCCGCGTCCATCGCGCCGCAGCCCGCCAGCGCGAGCGCGACGACTGCCACCGCGCACCCGCGCAACATGTTCACCGCGGCAGGAATCGGCGCAACCGCTCGACGCCGTCGCGCAACTTGGCGTCGTCGATGGTGTAGGCGAAGCGCACGTGCTCGTTGGCGCGATGGCGGCCGAAGTCGATGCCCGGCGTGATCGCCACGCCCGCGCCGTCCAGCACCTCGCGGCAGAAGTGGCCGCTGTCGTGGCTCCACTTGGTGCAATCGGCGTAGATGAAGAACCCGCCGGTGGGCATCACGGGAATGCGAAACCCCAGCTCGCGCAACGCGGGCACGAGGTAGTCGCGTCGGGCTTCGAAAGCGCGGCGGCGTTCTTCCAGCAGCGTGAGCGTGGCCGGCTCGAAGCACGCGAGCGCCGCGCGCTGCGACGGCGTGGCCGGCGAGATGTAGAGATTCTGCGCGAGCTTCTCGATGGCGCGCACATAACCTGCGGGCGCGATCACCCAGCCCAGCCGCCAGCCCGTCATGTTGAAGTATTTGCTAAAGCTGGAGATCACGAAGGCATTGTAAGTAAGCGCGAGCACGGTCTGCGGCCGTTGCCCCGGCGCCATGCCGTAGGTCAGGCCGAGATAGATTTCATCCACCACGAGTTGGCCGCCGCGCGCCGCCACGGTGTCGACGATCCGCTTCATTTCATCCTGCGCCACCACGGTGCCGGTGGGATTGGACGGCGACGCGATCAGCGCGCCACGGGTGCGCGGCGTCCATGCGGCATCAAGCATGGCCGCAGTCAGTTGATAGTTCGCTGCGGGACCCGAAGGAATGCCGACGGCCTCGCCCTCCATCACGCGCACGAAATGCCGGTTACACGGATAGCCGGGGTCCGCCAGCAGGATCTGCTCGTCGCGATCGACCAGCAACGCCATCACCAGCAGCAGCGCCGCCGACGAGCCGGCGGTGACGATCACGCGCTCGGGCGACACCGAGACGCCGTAGTGATCGAGGTAGTGCTGCGCGATCGCGCGCCGCAATTCCGGCAACCCCAGCGCGGACGTGTAGTAGATGCCGCCATCCGCGATGGCCTTCTGCGCCGCGGCCAGCACCGGCGCCGGCGTCGGGAAATCGGGCTCGCCGATTTCCATGTGCACGACCGTGCGTCCGGTGGCTTCCAGCGCACGCGCAGCCGCCTGTACCTCCATCACGTGGAAGGGTTCAATCTCCGCGACACGCGCGGCCGTGCGAATACGGGAGTCCATCGAAAGTCGTAGTGCCGTCAATGCAAGGAAGGCGCTATCGTACCGCTTTCCCCTCTTCCACCCGTGCTTGAGGTCGCCACGTGCATCACGTTCAACCCATGAGCATTGCTCTCGCGCTCGCCGTCTTGCTGCTCGCGCCCGTCGCGCAGGCGCAGGTCTACAAGTGCATGGACGAGCGCAAGCAACCCGTCTATCAGGACAGGCCCTGCACGGCCGGCACCGAGGTGCGCAACTTCGACACCGACCCCGCCACCGTATCCGTCATCCCCATGCGCCCCGTCCCCGGTACCACCACCCGCGTGGTGGCGCCGCCGCGCGCCAAGACCACGACCTCCGCCAAGGCTGAAAAAGTTCGCGTTGGCGATCCGGGCGAGCGCAAATACATCCACCCCGGCATGAACGAAGGCGAGGTCATCGCCCGCATCGGGCCGGCGGACATGACCAGCGGCGGCAAGGGCCGCAAGCTGTCGCGCTGGACCTACATGCCGGTCACCGGCGATCTGCAAACCATCACCACGGTGGTGTTCGACTACGGCAAGGTGGTCGAGGTCGAACGCAAGGTGGTCAAGTGAGGGCGCTGGTGCAGCGGGTCAGCCAGGCCGCCGTCGTGGTGGACGAGCGCATCACGGGTGCCATCGCGGCGGGCCTGCTGGTGCTGGTGGGCATCGCCGAGGGCGACACCGAGGAAGATCGCGCATGGCTGGCGCGCAAGATCGTGCAACTGCGCATCTTCGGCGACGCCGCGGGGTTGATGAACCTGTCGGTGCAGGACATCAAGGGCGACATCCTGGCCGTGTCGCAGTTCACGCTCTACGCATCCACGCGCAAGGGCAATCGGCCTTCCTATACGGCCGCCGCGCGGCCCGAAGTGGCGCAGCCGGCATTCGATGCGTTCGTGGCCTTGCTGTCCACCGCACTGGGACGGCCGGTGCCCACCGGCGTGTTCGGCGCCCACATGGACGTGCGCCTGCACAACGATGGGCCGGTCACTATCTGGCTCGATTCGCGTGCGCGCGAATGAAGAAAGCTGGCAACAATCAATGTAGGCGAAGCTTCAGCCTCGCAGAAACGATGCACGCATCGAACCCGCTAGGCTGAAGCCTCGCCTACAGACTTACGGATTCGATCAAGCCTCCAGCAAGCTCCGCAGCATCCACGCGTTCTTCTCGTGGATCTGCATCCGCTGTGTCAACAGGTCGGCAGTGGGTTCGTCGTTGGCCTTGTCCACCACGGGAAATACCGAACGCGCGGTGCGCACTACAGCCTCGTTCCCTTCCATCAGCAACTTGATCATCGCCTCGGCCTTGGGCTGCCCCGGTGTTTCCTTGATTGACGCCAGCTTCACGTACTCGGCATAGGTGCCCGGCGCG
>JBKJSU010000413.1:0-4925 GCA_046594415.1 Casimicrobiaceae bacterium
CTTCGTTGCGAGGCGGATGACATCTTCACCGGCAGCCCGCCGCTGGCCTTCACGTTCGGCCTGGGCGGCATGCTGCTCTTTCCGCTGCGGGTCGGCGCCGCCACGCTGCTGATCGAACGACCCTCGCCGGAAGCGCTGCTGCCCGCGATTGCCGAGCACCGCGCCACGATCCTGTTCACGGCGCCCACGTCCTACCGCGCGATGGCGCCGCGCGCCCACGAGCACGACCTCAAGTCGCTGCGCAAATGCGTGTCGGCGGGCGAGGCGTTGCCGGCGGCCACGCGGAAGCTCTGGAAGGACGCGACGGGCATCGAATTGATCGACGGCATCGGCGCCACGGAGTTGCTGCACATCTTCATTTCGCATGACGAGGCCGGCGCCCGCGCCGGCGCCACCGGCAAGCCGGTGCCCGGATACCGTGCCTGCGTGATGGACGACGACGGCCGACCGTTGCCGGCAGGACAGGTGGGCAGGCTCGCGGTGAAGGGGCCCACCGGTTGCCGGTATCTTGCCGACGAGCGACAGCTGCAGTATGTGCGCGACGGCTGGAACTACACGGGCGACGCCTATCTCGTCGATGCGGACGGGTACTTCGTCTATCAGGCCCGCACCGACGACATGATCGTCAGTGCCGGCTACAACATCGGCGGTCCGGAAGTGGAGGGCGCGCTGCTACTGCATCCGGCGGTGGCCGAGTGCGGCGTAATCGGCGTGGCAGACGACGAGCGCGGCCAGATCGTGAAGGCGTTTGTCGCGCTCAAGCCAGGCTTCACCGGCGACGACGCGATGGTGAAGGCGCTGCAGGACTTCGTGAGGGCCACGATCGCGCCCTACAAGTATCCCCGTGCGATCGAGTTCATGTCGGCGCTGCCGCGCACGGAGACGGGCAAGCTGCAGCGATTCCGGCTGCGCGAGCTTGAGTCCAAGAGTCATTCCGAAAGGAAGGATCGATGAGCAACGCGAACTGGCGGAAGTTGTCGCCGCCCGGATGGATGCCGCCCAAGGGCTATGCCAACGGCGTGGCGGCGCGCGGAACGACGGTATTCGTCGGTGGGCAGATCGGGTGGAATGCGCAGCAGCAGTTCGAGACCGACGATTTTGCGGCGCAGGCGCGGCAGGCGCTGCTCAACGTGGTGGCCGTGCTGCGCGAAGCGGGCGCCGGACCGGAACACGTCGCACGGATGACGTGGTACGTGGTCGACAAGCGCGAGTACATCGCCAGCTATCGCGCGCTGGGCGCCGTGTACCGCGAGGTGATGGGGCGGCACTTTCCGGCGATGACCGCGGTGGAGGTGACCGCGCTGATCGAGGACCGCGCGCGCGTCGAGATTGAGGTCACCGCCGTACTGCCGGACGTTTGAGGCCCCCCGGTCAAGGTCGGGCATAATTCCCGTCTCAGGTTGCGCCCAGCGGCAACGCGGCGCGACCGCACCTCCCGGAGTATTCGATGAACGCACCTGACCGCCTGCACGCCAAAGCCAAGCCGGTCTTCAAGTGGGACGATCCACTGCTGCTCGACAGCGAATTGGCCGAGGACGAGCGCATGGTGCGCGATGCCGCCTACGCCTATGCGCAGGACAAGCTGATGCCGCGCATCAAGGAGGCGTTCCGGCATGAAAAGACGGACCCCGCGATCTTTCCTGAAATGGGAGCGCTGGGGCTGCTCGGCGTCACGTTGCCCGCCGAGTACGGCGGCGCCGGCCTCAACTATGTCTGCTACGGGCTGATCGCGCGCGAGATCGAACGTGTCGATTCAGGCTACCGGTCGATGATGAGCGTGCAGAGCTCGCTCGTGATGTATCCCATCTACACGTTCGGCAGCGAAGCGCAGCGGCGCAAATTCCTGCCGAAGCTTGCCGCCGGCGAGTGGATCGGCTGCTTCGGCCTCACCGAACCCAACGCCGGCTCGGACCCGGGCTCGATGATCACGCGCGCGAAGAGCGTGTCCGGCGGATACAGCTTGTCCGGCGCCAAGATGTGGATTTCCAATTCGCCCATCGCGGACGTGTTCGTGGTGTGGGCCAAGGACGACCAGGGGATCATCCGCGGTTTCATCCTCGAACGCGGGATGAAGGGGCTGTCCACGCCCAAGATCGAAGGCAAGTTCTCGCTGCGCGCCTCGGTCACCGGCGAAATCGTGATGGACGACGTGTTCGTGCCCGAAGATAACCTGCTGCCCAACGTGCAGGGCTTGAAGGGACCCTTCGAGTGCCTCAACAGCGCGCGCTATGGCATCGCGTGGGGCGCGCTGGGCGCGGCGGAATTTTGCTGGCACGCGGCGCGGCAATACACGATGGACCGGCAACAGTTCGGCCGGCCGCTGGCCGCCAACCAGCTGGTGCAGAAGAAGCTCGCTGACATGATGACCGAGATCACGCTGGGCCTGCAGGGCTGCCTGCGCCTCGGCCGCATGAAGGACCAGGGCATCGCGGCGCCGGAGATCACCTCGATCATGAAGCGCAATTCGTGCGGCAAGTCGTTGGACATCGCCCGCGTGGCGCGCGACATGCACGGCGGCAACGGCATCGTCGACGAGTTCCACGTGATTCGCCATGTGCTTAACCTCGAGACGGTCAACACCTACGAAGGCACGCACGATGTGCACGCGCTGATCCTCGGGCGCGCGCAGACCGGCATCGCGGCCTTCTGATGAAGCTCTACGATTATTTTCGGTCGTCGGCGGCGTATCGGGTTCGCATCGCGGTGAACCTGAAGGGCCTGGACCCGGAGCGCGCCTTCATCCACCTGCGCAAGGACATGCAGCGCGACCCGGCCTACCTGGCGCTGAATCCGCAGGGTCTCGTCCCGACGTTGACGATGGACGACGGGCAGGTCCTGACGCAATCGCTGGCCATCATCGAGTATCTCGACGAAATCCATCCCGACCCGCCGCTGATGCCGGCAGGCGCCGCGGCGCGCGCGCGCGTTCGCGCCATCGCGCTGGAAGTGGCCTGCGACATCCATCCGCTGAACAACCTGCGCGTGCTGAAGTATCTGAAGCACACGCTGCACGTGAGCGATGCGGACAAGGACACCTGGTACAAGCATTGGGTGCACGAGGGTCTCGCTGCGCTGGAAACGCAACTGGCCCGCGACAGCGCTACCGGACGGTACTGCCACGGCGATGCGCCTACGCTGGCCGACGTGGTGCTGGTGCCGCAGATGGCCAACGCCCACCGCTTCGACGTCGACGTCAAACCCTTTCCCACACTCAATCGCATCGAGGCGACGTGTCTCGCTTTGCCCGCGTTCGCGCGCGCCGACCCTTCTAGGCAACCGGACGCGGAGTGACGCCGCAGCTGGCGCATTGACGTATCCAATACTGAACCCGACAGGACTTTCATGACCTACGCCATCCCGGGCTGGGAATTGCCCAGCGTGCCCGTTTTCGGATCCGCCGCTCGTTTTCCGGTGCGCCACATCTACTGCGTGGGCCGCAACTATGCGGAGCACGCCAAGGAAATGGGCGGCGACGCGACGAAAGAGCCGCCGTTCTTCTTCACCAAGCCGGCCGACGCGATCCTGCCGGTGGTGCCGCCTGCCGTGGGCTCGATGCGCTACCCGCTGGCGACGAAGAATTTTCATCACGAGATCGAACTGGTGGTGGCCATCGGCAAGGCCGGCGTCGAGCTCACGCCCGAGCGCGCCAACGACATCGTGTTCGGCTATGCCACGGGACTCGACATGACGCGGCGCGACCTGCAGAGCGACATGCGCGAGAAGAAGCGGCCGTGGGATCTCGGCAAGTCGTTTGCGCATTCCGCGCCGATCGCGCCGATCCATCCGGTGACGCTAACCGGCGTGCTCACGCATGGCGCCATCACGCTCGACGTCAACGGTGTGCGCCGGCAGACGGGCGACCTGGCCGACATGATCTGGGACGTGCCGAACACGCTGGCCTTCCTGTCGAAATACTACGAATTGCTGCCCGGCGACCTCATTTTCACCGGCACGCCGGCAGGGGTGGGCGCGGTGGTGGCCGGCGATCGTCTCGACGGCCACATCGCCGGACTGTCGTCGCTGTCGCTCGTCATCACCTGACGCGAGACGAGCGGATGAACACGCCCCAATACACGCCGGAGTTCGTCGAGCGCGGCTACAACAATCGAGCCGCAGTGCCGGACCATCCGATATTCCTGGCGCGTTTTGCGGCCGAGTCGGCTGCTGCGCGTGCCCGATACCGGCATCGTCTCGACCTGCGGTACGGACCCGGCCCGCTGGAGACGCTGGACCTGTTCCTGCCGGAAACCACGCCTCTGGGCACCTTCGTGTTCATTCACGGCGGCTACTGGCGGGCGCTGGACAAGAGCGATCATAGTTTCGTCGTCGGGCCGTTCGTGGAGCAGGGACTGGCGGTGGCGGTGATCAACTACGACCTGTGCCCGGCCGTCTCGATTGCCCACATCGTCGACGAATGCCGGCGCGCAATGGTGTGGGTTGCACGTGAGGGGCCCACACACGGCGCCAATGCCGGCAACGTGGTGGTGGGCGGCCATTCCGCAGGCGGGCATCTCGCCGCGATGATGTTCTGCACCGACTGGCGTCAGCTGGGACTTTTCCGTGCGCCCATGGTGGGGGGTGTCTCACTGTCGGGCGTGCACGACCTGACTCCGTTGGTGCATTTCTCATACAACAACGAGTTGAAGCTCGACCTGGACGCCGCCGCGCGCACGTCGCCGGTGAATTTTGCGCCGACCACCGATGCGCCGTTCCTGATTGCATGTGGCGCGGCCGAAACCTCGGAGTTCCTGCGGCAGTCGGCGCTGCTGTGGGACGCGTGGCCGCAAGTGCGCCGCCCCGCCGCGGCGCCGATGGTTATCGCCGACATGCACCACTTCAATGTCGTGCTGGAATATGCGCGACCGGATAGCGCGCTGACGCAGGCCACGCTGGGGCTGTTGCGGTAACCCTTTGCCGGCCCGTTT
>JBKJSU010000526.1:0-2940 GCA_046594415.1 Casimicrobiaceae bacterium
TGCCCGCGCCATCGCCGCGTAGTCGGCGCGCCTTTGCGGCCGCCAGATACCCTTCAGCAGCAGGTGATTGAGCACGAAGGCGAGGTCGAAGGCCGGGTCGCCGTACCACGCGCACTCGGCGTCCAGAAGCACAGGGCCGGCCACCCCGATCACGATGTTCTTGGGGCTGAAGTCGCCGTGCACCAGCACCCGTTTGGTGGCCGCCGTGGTGGCAACCAGTGCGTGCAGCCGGGGCGCCAGGTCGGCGTGCACGCCGGCCGTCGTGACCAGGTAGGGATCGAGCCGGATCGCATGAAAGAGCGCGTCGGTGGGAAAGCGCGCCGCGATGGCCGGACGGTCCGCCGTGGCGGCATGGATGCGACCCAGCGTGGCGCCGACCGCTGTCGCCGTGCCCACGGTCGCGCCGCCCTCCGCCAGCAGCGATTTCCACACCGGATAGGCCGCCGGGTCGAGCCATGCCATCGCAAAGGCGCCGGCTTCCTCGTCCTCGCCCAGGATCGAGGGGACGGCGCCGGGCACGATGCTGCCGGCCACCCGCAGCCAATCGACCTCCCACCGGTTGCGCTCCACCGGGGCCCGCCAGTCGGCCGCGACCTTCAACTGGGGCAGCGCGCGCTTGACGCAAATGACGCCGGCGGGCAATTCCACCCGATAAATGTCGGACGAGACGCCGCCGGCCAGGGCGCTGAAGCGAGGCTGTATGTAATCACTCACTAGCTTCATTCGCCGCAGCGCGCTTGACAGGATGGCGACGCTCTCGGGGTCGGCAGGCAACGCGAGGGCGGCAGCAACCATGGTCATCGGGGTAAAAGACGAAGTGGGTACGTTACTTGCATGCAGGATTCATCCCATCATAACAGCGACCCGTTCTAACGCCTTGATCGGCAAGGGCAAGCCAGGGTCCGGCACCACGATTGACGCAACCGGGAGGCACGTCGTGATTCGATACGGCTTCAACATCAGGACCAAGCACGGCCAGCGCGTGGACAATATCCAGATCATGGCCGCCACCCAAACGGACGCCGAACGGCGGCTGCGGCAGATGTATCACTATTGCGAAATTGTCGAGTGCAGCGAGCAATCGGTGCCGCGCCGCGTGGATACGCTGGACGTGGAAGGCATCATCGGCATGATCAGCGCCGCCTCGCCATCATTGCAGAAAGCCGGCACCCACTAGCTCCTCGTGCAGGGCCGCATAGTCGCGCGCACCGCGACTGTCCGGCGCATGGCGGAAAATGTCCATGCCTACGGAAGGACTCTCCGCCAGCTTCACATTCTCGCGGATGCGCGTGACGCAGATCTCCTCCGGGCGCAGCGTTTCCATCATCCGTTCTTCCACGGCCCCGCTCATCCGCCGCCGCATGTCGTAACGCGTCAGCAGGTACCGCCGCGGCAGCCGCCGTTTGAACACGGGCTCGAGCGCATTCAGCGCCCGCTCCACCTGTGCCGCGCCCTGCAGCGACAGGAAATCGGCCGAGACCGGAATCAGCATCAGGTCGGCCGCGAACACCGCATTGAGCGACAGCACATTGAGCAGCGGGCAGCAGTCGATGACGACCGGCCCCATCAGCGCGTTCGGCGCATGCAGTGCGTGGCGCAGCCGGGTGACCACGTTCACCCCCTTGCCCAGCAGCGTGTCGAGCTTGTTGAGTTCGAGATGCGACGGACACAGGATCACGCCGCTCTTGGTGATCTCGGCGATTTCCTCAAGCGGCCGCTGGCGCATGAAGAAACTGTAGATCGTGTCGTCGGCGGACTTGGGCTGCACGCCGAAGACATGGGTCAGGTGACCCTGCGGGTCGAGGTCGATCCCCAGCGGACGCTGTTTACGTTGCGCGATGGCCGCAAGAAGATTGAGCGCGGTCGTGGTCTTGCCCACGCCGCCTTTCTGGTTGAACACCGCAATGATCGACACGGGCGCAAGGATAGCCCAAGCAGAGGCGGCTATCATGCGCGTTCGATACGAAACTCGAGGTCATGTTCCATGCTGTCATCGACCACTGCAGCGCGAGTGCCGCTGCGAGACTTTTTCCGCAATCCCGAGCAGGCCGGCCACCAGATCTCCCCGGACGGGCGCTACCTGTCGTGGACCGCGTCCTACGAGCGACGGATGAACGTGTTCGTGCGGCCATTGGCTGGCGGAGCCGCCACGCGCGTCACCTCGGAAACGGCGCGCGACATCAGCGGCTACTTCTGGAAGGGCGAGCGCATCGTCTACGTAAAGGACTTCGGCGGCGACGAGAACTTCCACGTCGTCTCGATCGACATCAAGGGCGGTGATCTCAAGGACCTCACGCCCGGCGAGCATGTCCGGGCCGAAGTCGTGGACAGCCTCGACGAGGACGATGACCACCTGATCGTATCGCACAATCGGCGCGATCCCGAAGTGTTCGATGTGTTCCGGATCAATGTGCGCACCGGCGAGGAAAAACTGATCGCGCAGAACCCCGGCAACATCACCAGCTGGGGCACCGACCACGAGGGCAAGCTGCGTGTGGCCGGCACCGCGGATGGCGTCACCACCGCACTGCTGTACCGGGCAACCGAGCAGGATGAGTTCAAGCCATTGCTCACCACCAACTTCAAGGAAACGGTTGCGCCGCTCTTCTTCACATTCGATAACCAGCGGCTCTATGTCGTTTCCAACCGCGGCCGCGACAAGGCCGCGATCTTCGAATTCGATCCCGCCACCGCGCAGGAGGGCAGGCTGCTGGTCGAGCATCCGGACGTCGACGTGGAGGGCTTGAGTTTTTCGCGTGAGCGCAAGGTGCTGACGACCGCGCGCTGGGTCACCGCGAAGACCGAGCGCCGCTTCTTCGATGCCGAGACCGAGGCGATGTTTCGCGATGTCGAGGCCAAGCTGCCGGGCTACGAAATCGAGTTCACGTCGATGAACAAGGCCGAGGACAAGTTCATCGTCGCCTCCTTCAGCGACCGCAC
>JBKJSU010000064.1:0-3297 GCA_046594415.1 Casimicrobiaceae bacterium
GGCGCGCAATTTCGAAACCGAGTACGGGCAGTTGCAGCTCGAGCAGTCGACGTGGGGCATGCCGGCGCGCGTGGAGAAGGTGGCGCGGGACATGCTGCGGATGCAGTTGCCCTCGTCGGCGCGCACGGAAGTCGTCGGCGTCGCGCCGCGCGCGGCGGTGCCGCAATGAAGGCGGCCACCACGCGCGCCACGAAGCTGCGGCATGGCGACAACTCGCCGCCGGCGCTGCCACGGCTGCGCTCGCCGCTGATGTTCGGCATGCTGGCACTGATGCTCGTGGGACTTGCCGGACGCTGCGTGTACCTGGCATCGATCGACAACGAGTTCCTGCAGTCGCAGGGCAGCGCGCGCCATTCCCGCGAACTCGAGGTGGCCGCGCATCGCGGCCGCATCGTCGACCGCTTCGGCGACGCGCTGGCTTTGTCCACGCCGGTCAAGTCGCTGTGGGCGTTTCCGGACAAGTTCAGCGCGTCGCCCGAAGCGCTGGCCGAACTCGCGCACATCCTCGACACCACCCCGCAGAAGATCACGGCGCGGCTCAATGCCAACGAGGACTTCGCGTTCATCGCGCGGCAGATCGCGCCCGAGGCTGCCGCGCGCGCGATGGCGCTGCACATCCGCGGGTTGAACGACCAGAACGAGTATCGCCGGTTCTACCCGGGGGGCGAAGTCACCGCGCACATCATCGGGTTCACCGGCGACCGTGATGCCGGGCAGGAAGGGATCGAACTGGCGCAGCAGTCGTGGCTGGCCGGGATTCCCGGCAGCCGCCGCGTGATCATCAACCGGCGCAGCGAAGCGGTGGAGGATGTCGCGGCAGTGAAGCCACCGCAGACCGGCCGCGATCTTGCGCTGGCGATCGACACCCGGCTCCAATACCTCGCCTTTCGCGAGCTGAAGGCCGCGGTCGAGCTGCACAAGGCCAAGGCCGGCGGCGTGGTGGTGCTGGACGTCCAGACCGGCGAGATCCTAGCGCTGGCGAACTGGCCCACGTACAACCCCAACCGGCGCGACAAGGTGGCCCGCGAGCGCATGCGCAATCGCGCGTTGACGGACGTGTTCGAGCCCGGGTCGACGATGAAGCCGTTTACGATCGCCGCCGCGCTCGAAGCAGGGCGCGTGCGTCCGGACACGATCATCCAGACCGCGCCGGGAACCCTCACGATCGGCACGCAGACGATTCACGACGCCCACCCGCAGGGCGCGCTGACGGTCGAGCAGGTCATCCAGAAGTCGTCGAACGTGGGCGCCGCCAAGATCGCGCTGGGACTGCCGCCCGAGACGCTGTGGACGATGTTTTCCGAGGCCGGTTTCGGTACCACGCCCAAGACGGGCTTTCCGGGCGAGGTCGGCGGCCGGCTGCGTGCCGCCAAGACGTGGAAGCCGATCGAGCAGGCCACGATGTCCTACGGGCACGGCATCTCGGTCAACCTGGTGCAGCTTGCCCGCGCCTACACGATGTTCGCCACGGACGGCGAAGTGAAGCAGGCCACGCTGTTCAAGACCGAGGGCCACGTCGCCGGACGGCAGGTGTTGAAGCCGGAGACGGCGCGCGTCGTGCGGCACATGCTCGAACTGGCCACGCTGCCCGGCGGCACCGCGCCCAAGGCGCAGGTAGTCGGCTATCGGGTCGCGGGCAAGACGGGCACCGCGCACAAGGTCGAAGGCCGCGGCTACTCCAATCGCTACATCTCGTCGTTCGTCGGCTTTGCCCCCGTGTCCAATCCCCGGCTCATCGTCGCGGTGATGATCGACGAGCCGTCGGCCGGCCGGTACTACGGCGGCGACGTGGCGGCCCCCGCGTTCTCGAACGTGATCGGCTCGGCGCTGCGCACGCTTGGCGTTCCCACCGATGCGCCGGTCAACAACGTGATCCTGCCGCCGGACGATGCCACGATCAGGGAGGAGACCTGATGCCTGTGGCGCTGGCCGACCCGCAGGATGTCCACGACGTGCCGGCGCTGCTCGCCCGCCTCGCCGCGTTTCCGCGCCGCATCACCGCGGACAGCCGTCGCGTGGAACCCGGCGTTGCGTTCGCCGCGTATCCGGGACTGCACTTCGACGGCCGCACGTACATCCCCGATGCGCTGACCCGTGGCGCCTCGGCCGTCCTGTGGGATTCGAGCAACTTCCGGTGGCGCGACGAATGGAATGCGCCGAATGTCGGCGTCGACCGCCTGCAGCAGCGCCTTGGCGGCTTCGCCGACTTCATCTATGGCAGCCCGTCGCGCGCGCTGTGGATGACGGGCGTGACCGGCACCAACGGCAAGACCTCGAGCGCCCATTGGATTGCGCACGCGATGGAAGCCTGCGGCCGCCGCAGCGCCGTGCTGGGCACCCTCGGCAATGGGCTGGTCGGCGCACTGGCGCCGGCGGCGCATACGACCACGGACGTCGCCGTGCTGCACGAGCTGCTCGCGCAGTTCCGCGCGGCCGGCGCCACCGCGGTGGCCATGGAAGTGTCGTCGCATGGGCTGGAGCAGGGGCGCGTCAACGGCGTCAAGTTCGACGTCGCGCTCTTCACCAACCTGTCGCGCGATCATCTCGATTACCACGGCACGATGGCGGCCTACGGCGCCGCGAAGGCGCGCCTCTTCACGTGGCCTGGTCTCAAGACGCTCGTCATCAACGCCGACGACGCGTTCGGGCAAAGCCTGATCGACGCGGCGCGCGCGCGCGGCCAGCGCGTGCTGACCTACGGCATGGGAACGGCCGACATCGGGGCGACCTCGATGACGATGGACACGTCGGGACTGGCGCTCGACGTTGCCACGCCGTGGGGCCGCGCGGTCGTCGCGGCGCCGGTCGTGGGCGCCTTCAACGCGTCGAACCTGCTCGGCGTGCTCGCGGTGCTGCTGGCAAGCGACATTCCGCTTGATGCCGCGACGAAGGCCCTGGCGACGCTGACCGCGCCTCCGGGCCGCATGCAGCGCCTCGGTGGCAACGGCAAGCCCGTGGTCGTGATCGACTACGCCCATACGCCGGACGCGCTGGACAAGGCGCTCACTGCGCTGCGCCCGGCGGTCGCCGGTGCTGGCGAGCTCATCTGCGTGTTCGGCTGTGGGGGCGATCGCGATCCGGGCAAGCGGCCGGAAATGGGCCGCATCGCGGCCCGGCTGGCCTCGCGTGTGGTGGTGACGAGCGACAATCCACGCAGCGAGGACCCGGCGGAAATTGCGACGGGCATCGTCAAGGGCATTCGCGAAACCGGCAACCGGCGCTGGGCGCTGGAGCCCGATCGCGCCCGCGCCATCCACACGGCCATCGCGGCGGCGACCGCGCAGGATCTGATCCTGA
>JBKJSU010000071.1:0-3547 GCA_046594415.1 Casimicrobiaceae bacterium
CTGGTGGTGGACCTCAACCGGTCGATCGGCCATCCGCGCCTGTACTCGAAGGCCACGCGGGCCACCTCGCGGGCGACGCGCGCATCGATCATCGACCGGTACTACCTGCCCTATCGCGCGGAGGTCGAGCGCCTGGTGGCGCAAGCCGTGGCGCGGGGCCGCCGCGTGGTTCATGTCTCCTCACACAGCTTCACGCCCGTGCTGGATGGCGAGGTGCGCAGTGCCGACGTGGGCTTGCTCTACGATCCCGGCCGCCGCGGCGAAGGGGAGTTGTGCGCACGCTGGAAGAAAGCGCTGGCGGCGCGCGCTCCGACACTGCGGGTTCGCCGCAACTATCCCTACGCCGGCAAGGGCGACGGATTGACCGCCTATCTGCGGCGACGATTTCCGCCGGCCGCCTACGTGGGCATCGAGCTGGAGGTCAACCAGCACATTGTCCTGACCGCGGGCCGCCCCTGGACGGCCCTGCGCGGCATGCTGATCGATTCGTTCCGCATTGCCTGCATGCCCTGAAATTTTCCACGTACCGATACCGGAGTCCCCCGATGCAGATTCGTGCCGGCTTTGAAATGATCTACGACTGCCCGCAACCGATTCCGATGATTCTCAACGTGAACGTGCACTTCACACGCGTGTCCGACCTCGTTGGCCGGGACGACATCGTGATCGACCCACCGGTGCCCATGGCTGCCTATCGCGACGGTTTCGGCAACTGGTGCACACGCATCGTGGCGCCCAAGGGCCGCACCCGCATTATGGCCAACGCATTGGTCAACGACAGCGGCGCCACGGACGTGATCGTTGCCGACGCGCGGCAACATGCGGTGCAGGACTTGCCGGAGGAAACGCTGGTCTTCCTGAACGGCAGCCGCTATTGCGAAACCGATCGCTTATCGGAAATCGCGTGGGGCCTCTTCGGCAACGGACCGACGGGCTGGGGCCGCGTGCAGGCGATCTGCGACCATGTCCACAACCACATCCGGTTTGGCTACGAGCACGCGCGGATGACCCGCACGGCGTACGAGGCTTACTTCGACAAGACCGGCGTATGCCGCGACTACGCGCATCTCGCCGTGGCATTTTGCCGGTGCATGAACATTCCTGCGCGCTATTGCACCGGTTATCTGGGCGACATGGGGACACCGCCACCGTGGGGTCCGATGGACTTCGCCGCGTGGTTCGAAGTTTTCCTGGATGGCCGCTGGCACACGTTCGATGCGCGCAACAACACACCGCGCATCGGACGCATTCTCATCGCCCGCGGCCGCGACGCCGCCGACGTGGCCATCAGCAGCACCTTCGGCCCCAACACGCTGGCGAGTTTCAAGGTCTGGACGGACGAGGTGAAACCCGCGTGAGATACGCGCCAGGTGAAACCGCGGATCAGGCCAGTTTTTCCAGGAGCGCCCGGGCCGTGGGTTCGGACGACGCCGGATTCTGCCCCGTGACCAGCAACCCATCGGTGACCACCAGCGGTTGCCAGTCGGCGACGCTGGTGTACGTGGCGCCGCTTGCCTTCAGCATGTCCTCGACCAGGAAAGGCACGACCTCGGTCAGCCCGGCGGTGCGCTCCTCGGCGTTGGAAAAGCCGGTGACCTTCTTCCCCTGTACCAGCAGTTGTCCGTCGGGCCGCGTCACATGGCGCAATACGCCGGGCGCATGGCAGACCACGGCCACGGGCTTGCCGGCAGCGATGGTTGCCTCGATCAACTTGATCGACGCGCGGTCCTCCGCCAGATCCCAAAGCGGACCATGGCCGCCCGGATAGAACACCGCGTCGAAATCAGCCGCAACGACATCCACGAGCAGGACTGTGTGTGCCAGCGCCGCCTGGGCCGCGCCGTCTGCCTTGAAGCGACGCGTGGCCTCGGTTGCCGCCGTCGGATCGTCGCTCTTGGGATCGACCGGTGGCTGCCCGCCCAGGGGTGACGCCAGCGTGACGATCGCGCCGGCATCCTTGAACACGTAGTACGGGCCTGCGAATTCCTCCAGCCAGAAGCCGGTTTTGTGCCCCGTATCGCCGAGCGCGTCATGCGAGGTGAGCACCATCAATATTTTCATGTCGAATTCGTTTCGTAGTGAGGTCGGCGTTCAGTCATGCGCTACGCGCACAACCAGTTTGCCGAAATTCCGGCCTTGCAGCAGGCCGATGAACGCTTGCGGTGCGTTCTCCAGTCCATCGACGATGTCTTCGCGAAACTTGATCTCCCCGGCCGTGACCCACCTGCTCATCGGGCCGAGGAACTCGCGGAAGCGATCGCCGTAATCGTCAAAGATGATGAACCCCTGCATCCTGATCCGCTTGGTCAGCAATGTGCGCATCAGCAAACCCAGGCGATCCGGACCCGGCGGTGGGCTGGTGGCGTTGTAGTGGGCGATCAGCCCGCATAGCGGAATGCGCGCGCGCGCATTGAGGAGCGGTATCACGGCATCGAAGACCGCGCCGCCGACGCTCTCGAAATAGACATCGATGCCCTGGCCGCATGCGCCGGCCAGCTGCTGCGCAAAGTCCGCGCTGCGATGATCGATGCATGCATCGAAGCCAAGGTCATCGACCACGTAGCGACACTTGTCCGCGCCTCCGGCGATGCCGACCACGCGACATCCCTTGATCTTCGCAATCTGTCCCACCACGGCGCCGACTGCGCCGCTTGCCGCGGCGACGACCACGGTTTCGCCGGGCTTCGGCTGACCGATATCGAGCAGGCCCATATAGGCGGTGAAGCCGGGCATGCCGAGGACGCCAAGCGCCAGTGACGGATGCGGCATCTGCGGATCGAGCTTGGTGAGGCCATGCCCGTCAGAGAGCGCATATTCCTGCCAGCCGCAGTAGCACAGCACCATGTCCCCCTGCTTGTAGCCGGGATGCATCGAAATCTCGACACGGGACACCGTTCCGCCAACCATGACTCCACCGACCGGCACCGACGCGGCATAGGAAGGTGCGTCACTCATCCGGCCACGCATGTAAGGGTCGAGCGAAAGGAAAAGCGTGCGCAGCAGGACATGGCCCGGCGAAGGTGCCGGAACAGCGACCTCTTCAACGCGGAAATTGGCAGCCGTCGGCGCGCCGACGGGGCGTGGATCGAGAACGATCCTGCGATTGATGGCGACCATGGCGGACATGATGCTTGCCTTATCTATTTTCGGAAGCCAAGTACCGCGCGGGCGAAATAGAAACCAATCGGCGACGCGCTACCGGCAGACACGAACAACGGTGCTGACCTTACGTACCCATGCTGACGACAAGGGCGTCCACGGTCTGTGCGGGGGCGCACAGTACGCGCTGATTTGGCGGCGGCAAGGGTGCAGATGGACGACCGCGTTGGATGCACGGGCGTCAAACCGCCGCGCCAAACAGCGCGCCCACGCCCGCGGTGATGGCCATGGCCAAGGCGCCCCAGAACGTGACCCGCCACGCGCTGGTCAACACGTTGGCACCGCCAGCGCGCGCCGCCGCCACCCCCAATGCGGCCAGAAAGACCAGCGACATCCCCGACACCCAGACAATGAGTCCATGCGCAGGCGCGAGCGCGACCACCGCAAT
>JBKJSU010000540.1:0-3950 GCA_046594415.1 Casimicrobiaceae bacterium
AACCCTGCGCAGTGAAAGCGGGACAGCGACCGGCTCACGGTTTCGAGTTTCAGTCCGAGATGGCTGCCGATGTCCTGTCGCGTCATGCGCATGATGAACCGGGACCGCGACATTCCCATGCGTTGGTAGCGCCGCGACAGATCGAGCAGAAACAGCGCGAGCCGTTGCTCCGCCCGCATCGCGCCAAGCATGAACATGAGCTCCTGGCTGCGCAGGATTTCGTGCGCCAGCGTGCGCACCATCAGTGCCTGCGCGTGCCCGGAGTGCTGGGCCCACTGCTCGACGCGGGCGTACGGCAGCACGAACACCTCGGCGTCGTCCAGTGCCATGACGTTGTTCGGGTGAGTGCCGGTGCCGAGGCCATTGAGGCCGACCATCTCACCGGCCATGGGAAAGCCCGTCACCTGGATCAGCCCGTCCGCGGAAATGATGAAGCTCTTCAGGACGCCCCTGCGAATGATGTAGAGCAAGCGAAACCGGTCGCCGGCACAGACGAGTGTTTCGCCGCGGCGCAGGCGCTGGTGCTCGCAGCGCAGCGGGTCCAATGCAATGATGCTGACGTCGGCCGCCGCGGGTCGCGTGGCGACCGTGTCGAGGCGTCGGGCGATGGCTGCAGTCATGGGTTCTCTCTGGGGCGCGCAGCACGGCTGACCCTGGCTTGAGTCCAGGAACAGATGACGTCGATCGATGTGCAGCAGGCATGGTCGGCCGGGGCGCTTTTCGCCGTCTGTACGATATCGCACACAAGGAACAATCTGGCTTCGCCTCCCGCGGGCGGCTATCATGCGGTACCGGAGAGGAAACAAGCTAATGGCAGTCATCACCACCATCGAGGACCTGCGCGTCCTTGCGCAGCAGCGCGTGCCGCGCATGTTCTACGACTATGCCGATTCCGGCTCGTGGACCGAGTCCACCTATCGCGCCAACGAGAGTGACTTCCGCAAGATCAAGCTGCGCCAGCGCGTGGCCGTCAACATGGAGGGCCGCAGCACCGCCACAACGATGGTGGGCGTGCCCGTGCAGATGCCGGTGGCCATCGCACCCACCGGGCTCACCGGCATGCAGCACGCGGATGGTGAAATCCTGGGCGCCAGGGCTGCCGAGAAGTTCGGCATTCCTTTCACGCTATCGACGATGAGCATCTGCTCGATCGAAGACATCGCCGCCAACACCAAGGCGCCGTTCTGGTTCCAGCTCTACGTAATGCGCGACCGCGATTTCATCGAGCGTCTGATCGACCGGGCCAAGGCCGCCAACTGCGGCGCGCTGGTGCTGACGCTCGACCTGCAGATTCTCGGCCAGCGCCACAAGGACCTGAAGAACGGGTTGTCCGCGCCGCCGAAGCTCACGCTCGCCAACATCGTCAACATGATGGGCAAGCCCCGCTGGTGCATGGGCATGCTGGGCACCAGCCGCCGGCAGTTCGGCAATATCGTCGGGCACGTCAAGGGCGTGGGCGACATGGGCTCGCTGTCCGATTGGACGGCCAAGCAGTTCGACCCGCAGCTCAATTGGAACGACGTCGAGTGGATCAAGAAGCGCTGGGGCGGCAAGCTGATCCTGAAGGGCATCCAGGACGTGGAGGATGCGAGGATTGCCGTGGCCTCGGGCGCGGACGCGCTGATCGTCAGCAATCATGGCGGACGCCAGTTGGACGGCGCGCAATCCAGCATCGAGGCGCTGCCGCCCATCGTGGATGCAGTGGGCAAGCAGATCGAGGTGCACATGGACGGCGGCATCCGCGCCGGCCAGGACGTGCTGAAGGCCGTGGCGCTGGGCGCGCGCGGCACCTACATCGGGCGTTCGTTCCTGTACGGACTGGGCGCGATGGGCGAGGCCGGCGTCACCAAGGCGCTGGAGATCATCCACAAGGAACTCGACCTCACGATGGCGTTCTGCGGCCGCACCAACATCGCCGACGTGGATCGCAGCATCCTGCTGCCGGGGACGTTTCCGACCTGAGCGCCGCACGGGCGCCCGTCCGCGCACGATTCAGGCGGCCACGATCCTGATCGTGTCGCGTGGCGGCGGCGCAATCACCCGCGCCCGCAATTGCCCGCAGCCGCCGTCGATGTCCTGGCCCGCCGACCGGCGCAGCTTGGTCAGGACACCGCGCTGGCATAGCCGGATCGCCAGCGCTTCCGCGCGCTCGACCGGAGGCCGCTGGTACGCGAACCCGTCCACCGTGTTGTATGGAATCATGTTCATCACGGCGTACTTGCCGGCGAGCAGCGCAACGATGCGCTCCAATTCGTCGTCGCCGTCGTTGATGCCGTCCAACAGCGTCCATTGATACTGGATGGGATAGCCGGTTGCGCGGGCGTAGATTTCACCAAGCTCGACCAGTTCCGCGGGGTCGATCGGCGCGGCGCGCGGCAGCAGCGTCGCGCGGCGCTCCGCGAAGGTCGAGTGCAGCGACAGTGCCAGCGCCGGCTTGACGGGACCCTGGGGCAGGCGCTCGAACACGCGCCGATCGCCGACGGTGGAGAACACGAGGCTCTTGTGGCCGATCGCGCCCTCGACGCCGAGCAGCGCGATCGCGTCGAGCACATTGTCCATGTTGTGCGCGGGCTCGCCCATGCCCATGAACACGACCTTCTTGACCGGGCGGCGCGAACGCGCCAGCACCACCTGCGCGACGATTTCCGCGCTGCCCAGTTGGCGCTGCAGGCCGTCGCGGCCGGTCATGCAGAACACGCATCCGACGGCGCAGCCGACCTGCGTCGACGCGCACAGGCCAGCGCCGGGCAGCAGCACGCTCTCGACCGTCCGGCCGTCGCCGAGCGCGACCAGCAGCCGCGACGAACCATCGGCGCCCGATGCCTCCGTGTGCACGCGCGCGAGTGCATCGAGTTCGGCCGCGATGGCGGGCAGCGCCTGGCGCACCGACCGCGGCAGGAAGTCCTCGGGTGCGCGCGACCCGCTGTCGAGCGGACGCGCGTGCGTCCACGCGCGGAGGATGGCCTCTTCGTGACCAGGTTTGGCGCCCGCGTCGCGCAGGCGCTGGCGGAGCTGGTCGATACGCATCGCTTGGTTATTTCGCCAGCAAGTAGGCGCGGCTGTCGTCGAAGAAGCGCGGCCCGGAGTCCGAGCGCACGGCGGTGCCGATGCCGTCGGCGGTGAGCACTTCGAGCAGCAGCGCGCTGGGCACGCCGCCGTCGATGATGTGCACCGAGCGCACGCCCTCGCGCACGGCGCGCAGTGCGGCCTGGAGGCGCGGCTCCATGCCGCCGTGCACGACGTGCTCGTGCAGCAGCGCCTCGGCGTCGGACGTGGTCAGGATGTGCCGCAGCTTGCCCTCCCGGTCGAGCACGCCGGGCACATTGGTCATCAACACCAGCTTCTCGACCTCGAGCGCCCGCGCCAAACGTCCGGCGAGGAGGTCCGAGTTGATGTGGTACGTGGTGCCATCGGCCGCGACGCCGATGGGCATGATCACGGGTACGAAATTACGCGATAGCAACAGTTCGATCAACGCGGTATCGATGCTTTCCACATCGCCCAGGAAGCCGAGATCGGGCGCGTCGGGATCGTCCGCCGGCGGCGCCATCGGACGGGCGTTGATGAAGCGGCCGTCCTGGCCGTCGAGCCCGACCGCGCGACCGCCTTGCTGGTTGATCAGCGAGGTCAGTTCCTGGTTCATCTCGGACAGCGCCATCTCGATCACCGTCAGCGTGCGCTCGTCGGTGATGCGCAGCCCGCGATAGCGCTTGTCGGGCAGGCCCATCTGCTTCATCAGCTCGTCGATGCCCCAGCCGCCACCGTGCACGACGATGGGCTTCATGCCGACGAGGCGCAGCAGAGCCACGTCGCGGGCGAAGCCGGCCTTCAGTGCCGGATCGGCCATCGCGTGGCCGCCAAAGCGGATCACCAGCGTCTTGCCGTGAAAGGCCCGCAGGTAGGGCAATGCTTCGGCCAGGGTGCCGGCCTTCTGGGAAGGGGTCATGGGG
>JBKJSU010000207.1:0-4586 GCA_046594415.1 Casimicrobiaceae bacterium
CACTGCCTGGCGGAAGGCGCGCTTGTTCGCTTCCTTATAGACCTTGGCGCAGCGCGTCTCGTCGCCGCACCGCACGACGAACACCATCGCTTCCTTGCCGCTCATCAGTTGCCGGACCACGCCGTCGATCAGGCCGTCCTCAAGCAGCGGCTGCAGTCTCTTGGGTATTTTCATGGGAATCGTGCCGCGCCATTCAGGAGGGGCGGCGCGTTGCACCGCGCGGCCGACGACACCGCGGATTGCCGTCCGCTAACCGCGGCTACGAAGGCGCGTTGGATCAATACATCCGCTCGAGCTTGCCGGAATAGAGCACCGGGCCCTGCGGCGCGCCGGTGGTGGAGCCGCCGGCAGCTTCGAGACTGACGGCCAGGGCCGGCACGTTGGCGAACGCGACGTCGGGCAGGTTGGGCAACGTGACCTGGGCCACGGCCCCGCGCGCGAGCACGCCCAGCGAACGCGGCGGCTGGCCGGCCGGCAGCATCCAGAGTTCCAGCGCCTTGTCCGGCGGCACGGCGGCGGCGTCGATGGTCTTGACGGTCAACACCCGGTCGCCGCGCGCCATCGTGGCGATCAGCGCGGGCTTCGCGTCCGGGCCCGCCAGCACGGCAACGATCGCTTGTTCCGGCGCGACGGGCGCGGGCGTGAGCAGAACGAGGCCGAGCGCGAAGACCGTGACGAAACTGGCCAGGGCCAGGCCACGCCACAGCGCCACGCGGTTCCACCACGAATTCGGCGTGGTGCGCACCGGTTCGAGACCCAGCCGCAGCGCGATCAATTTCCATAGCCGGGGCGACGGCGTGATGGGCGGCGCGCCTTCGGCCAGCGGCGACAGCCGATGTTCCCAACTGCGAATGGCCGCAGCGACCACGGTATCGGTCTGCGCCATCCGGGCAAGCCGCGCCCGTGGGCGCGCCGGCAGCGTGCCCAGCGCATATTGCGCGGCCAGGAGGTCGAGGCGTTGCGGACGGTCGGGGCGGGAGAGGTTCATTCGGAGCGGGCGTAGCCTGCGCGGTCGAGGCAGGTCTTCAGTTTTTCAAGGCCGCGGCGCACCCATGACTTGACGGTGCCCAGCGGTTCGCGGAGTTGCGCGGCCAATTCGGAATGCGACATGCCGTGATAGAAGGCGAGCGCAATGGCCTGCTTGGGGCCGGCATCGAGCTTGTCGACGCAATCGCGGACCGAGCGGGCCTCAGCCCCGGCGAGCAGCATGGCGGCGGGCGAGGGCGCATCGGAGGGCGGGTCGTAGGCAGGGGCATCGTCGTCGTCGGAGGTGAGGGTGACCGTGTCCAGTTCCCGCCGGCGCAACTGATCGAGGCAGCGATTGCGAACAATCGTGGTGAGCCACGTCAGCGGCTGGCTCTTGGCGGCTTCGTAGGAGCCCGCGTGGTGCCAGACATTGACATAGGCCTCCTGCAGGATCTCCTCGGCAGCAGACGGGTCACGTAAGATACGCAGCGCGACGCCATATAGATGCGACGAAGTTTTTTCGTAGAACTCGCCGAAGGCCGCCTGGTCGCCCAGCGCGACGCGGGACAAGAGCGCCGCGAGGCGGATGCTCTTCTCGGTGGGGGCGGCGACGGCCATCGACGGGTCAGCCGCGAGCGCGGCCCTTTTGCCACAGGACATCGGGCGTCCCGGCAGCGCGATTGACGGCGCGCGCGAGCACGAACAGCAGATCGGACAGGCGGTTGACGTAGACGCGCGCGTTGGCGGTGACGGCGCCGTCGGTGGCGGCGTCGATCAGCGTGCGCTCGGCGCGGCGACAGACGGTGCGGGCGACATGCGCCAGCGCGGCGCCGCGGGTGCCGCCCGGCAGGATGAATTCCTTCAGCGGCAGCAGCGTCGCGTTGAGGCGCTCGACTTCGCGCTCGAGGCGGTCGATGTGCGCGGGCGTGACCATCGCGGCGCCGGGAATCGACAACTCGCCGCCCAGGTCGAAGAGATCGTGCTGGACGGTGAGCAGGCACTCGGCGATGGCGGGCGGCAGCGGCTCGGTGAGCAGCAGACCGACGGCCGAATTGAGTTCGTCGATGGTGCCGATGGCCTCGATGCGCGGCGACGTTTTGGCCACGCGCGAACCGTCACCGAGGCCGGTGGTGCCGGCATCGCCGGTGCGTGTAACGATCTTGGAGAGGCGATGACCCATGGTGGCAACTTGGAGGCGAGGTGCGCCGAGGGTAGCTAAATCGGGGCACAGGGGCAAGCGGCGCAGCCCTTATTTGCTACGATGGTCGCCATAACCAGAAAGTTCCGGAGGAGTGGTCGATGAATGCATTTGTCGAAGGACTCGACCGCAATCACGCCAACCATGCACCGCTGACGCCATTGTCGCTGCTGGCGCGCACGGCAAGCGTGTGGCCGGAGCGCATTGCGATCATCCACGGCGACCGGCGCACCACGTGGCGCGACGTCGACCTGCGGTCGCGGCGCCTGGCCAGCGCTCTGGCGAAGCGCGGCATCAAGCGTGGCGACACCGTGGCGGCGATGCTCGCCAACACGCCGGAAATGATCGAGGCGCATTTCGGCGTCCCGATGCTGGGCGCGGTGCTCAACACGCTCAACACGCGCCTCGATGCGGAGGCGCTGGCGTTCATGCTGGACCATGGCGAAGCCCGCGTCCTGCTCTCCGACACCGAATTTTCGCCGCTGATGCAGGATGTCCTGTCGCGGGTCAAGCGCAGGCCGCTCGTGATCGACATCGTCGACATGGAGGGTCCCGGCGGCGAATTGCTGGGCGACACCGATTACGAAGCGCTGCTGGCCGACGGGGATCCCGCGTACGAATGGCAGCCGCCGGCGGACGAATGGGATGCCATTTCGCTCAACTACACGTCGGGAACGACGGGCAACCCGAAGGGCGTGGTGTACCACCATCGCGGCGCCTACCTCAACGCGATCTCCAACATCGTCGACTGGGGGATGCCGCGACACTCGGTGTATCTGTGGACGCTGCCGATGTTCCATTGCAACGGGTGGTGCTTTGCGTGGACGATGGCGGCCAACGCAGGAACCAATGTGTGTCTGCGCAAGGTCGAAGCCGGCGCCATCTTCGATGCGATCCGCGACCACAAGGTTACGCACTACTGCGGCGCGCCGATCGTGCATTCGCTGCTGATCAACGCGCCGGAGGCCATGCAAGGCGGCATCAAGCACCATGTGTCAGCGCTGGTGGCCGCGGCGGCGCCGCCGGCGGCAATGATCGAGGGCATGGAGCGCCTCGGCATCGACCTCACGCATGTCTATGGCCTCACCGAAACCTACGGCCCGGCGGCGGTTTGCGCGCGGCAGGATATGTGGGCCACGATGGACATCGGCGCACGAACGGAGCGCTATGGCCGCCAGGGCGTGCGCTACACGCTGCAGGAGGGGATGACCGTGATGGATCCGGAGACCATGCGCGAAGTGCCGCGCGATGGCGAGACGATGGGCGAGATCATGTTCCGCGGCAACATCACGATGAAGGGGTATCTCAAGAACCCGGCGGCGACCGCCGAAGCCTTTGCCGGCGGCTGGTTCCATTCCGGCGACCTCGGGGTACTGCAGGCGGATGGCTACGTGAAGATCAAGGACCGCAGCAAGGACGTGATCATCTCCGGCGGCGAGAACATCAGTTCGCTCGAAGTGGAGGATGCGCTGTACCGGCACCCGGCCGTGCTCGCGGTTGCCGTGGTCGCCCAGCCGGACCCCAGGTGGGGCGAAACGCCGTGCGCCTACGTCGAGTTGAAGCCAGGCGCCGCGGTCACCGCGGCGGAGATGATCGAGCACTGCCGGGGATTGCTGGCGCGCTTCAAGGTGCCGAAGAAGGTCATCTTCGCGACGCTGCCCAAGACGTCGACGGGCAAGATCCAGAAATTCGTGCTGCGCGCGCGCGCGAAATCGGCGGCGGCGATCGAGTAGGCACCACTATCGCAGGTGCGAGAGGTCCACGCTGCGCGCATCCTTGACGCACTCCATCACGGCATAGGTGTGGGTCGCGCGAATGCCGGGCACCTTCGACAGCACATCGCCCAGGAACCGGCGATACGCGGCCATGTCGGGCACGCGCACCTTCAGCAGGTAGTCGAAGCCGCCGGCCACCATGTGGCACTCCTCCACCTGCGCGATGGCCAGCATGCCCGCGCGAAACTGGCCGAACGCATCCTCCGGCGTGCGGTCGATGCCGATCTCGATGAAGACGAGGAGGCCGAGGCCGATCATTTCGGCATCGAGATGGGCGTGATACCCGTCGATGATCCCCGCCGCTTCCAGCGCCTTGACCCGCTCGGCGCACGGTGTCGGACTCAAGCCGACGGCCTTGGCCAGCGCTACGTTGGGCAGGCGCCCGTCGCGCTGCAATGCATCGAGGATCGCCACGTCGATGGCGTCGAGTTTCTTCACGGCGTGGCCTCGGCGAGCGACAGCAGCGAGGCGTTGCCGCCGGCTGCGGTCGTGTTGATCGCCAGCGTTCGTTCGCATACGAGGCGGGCGGTGCCATAGGCGCCATCGTGCGGCAGCAGCAGCGGCACGAGTGCGCCGTCGAGCGCCGCCACCCGCCGGCGCAGTTCCGCTGCGTCTGTCGTGCCGCTGCGGTGATGTTCGACGGCGGC
>JBKJSU010000317.1:0-4309 GCA_046594415.1 Casimicrobiaceae bacterium
TCTTGCCCGCGGTCGCGGAAGTATTCGCCCATCGTGCAGCCGGAATACGGCGCAATGTACTGCAGCGCCGCCGATTCCGACGCCGTGGCGGCGACGACGATCGTGTACTCCATCGCGCCGAATTCGGTGAGCTTGTTGACGACGTTCTTGATCGACGACGCCTTCTGCCCGATCGCAACATACACGCAGATCAGGTCCTTCCCCTTCTGGTTGATGATGGTGTCGATGGCCACTGCGGTCTTGCCGGTCTGGCGATCGCCGATGATCAGCTCGCGCTGGCCACGGCCAATGGGCACCATCGCGTCGATGGACTTCAGTCCGGTTTGCACCGGCTGCGACACCTTCTGCCGTTCGATCACGCCCGGCGCGACCTTTTCGATGACGTCGCGCATTTTTGCGTTGACCGGGCCCTTGCCGTCGATCGGACGACCAAGCGAGTCGACGACGCGGCCGATGAGTTCCGGACCGACCGGCACATCGAGAATGCGTCCCGTGCACTTGACGGTGTCGCCTTCGGCGATCTTTTCGTATTCGCCCAGGATCACGGCGCCGACCGAGTCACGCTCGAGGTTCAGCGCGAGCCCGAACGTGTTGTTCGGAAACTCGAGCATCTCGCCCTGCATCGCGTTGGACAGACCATGAATGCGGCAGATGCCGTCGGAAACCGAGACCACCGTGCCCTGCGTCCGCACTTCGGCGGCGGTATCGAGGTTCTGGATCTTGGTCTTGATCAGTTCGCTGATTTCGGAAGGGTTCAGTTGCATGGTTTCCTCGCGTCTGCCGGGGCGTTGCACGCACCGGTGTCACGGTAGTGTGAATTTGTTAAGGAGGTCTACGAACGCAGTTTCGTGGCCATGGCGCGCAGCTGTTCCTGCACCGTTGCATCGATCACCGTGTCGCCCACCGTGATGCGCGCACCGCCGATCAGTTCCGGCCGCACTACGACCGTGGCCTCGATCTTGCGGCCGAAGCGCTTTTCCAGCGCTGCCTTCATGTCCTGCAGGTCGGTGCCTTCGAGCGGGAATGCGGTTTCGATCACGGCCTTGGCCACGCCGTCGGCGGCATCCTTCAGCGCGTCGAACTGCACGGCGATGGCCGGCAGCGCGCCGAGCCGGTCGCCCTCGACCAGCACGTGCAGGAAACTGCGCCCTTGCGCGTTGATCCGGTCGCCCGCGATGGACAGCAGCAGCGACTCCTTGGCGGGGCCGTCGAGCAGCGGGTTGTCCAGCGCCCGCGCCATCTGCGGGTCGGCGACAACGGCACTGGCGAAGCGCAGCATTTCCGACCAGACCGGCAACGCGTTGCCTTCGCGAGCGAGGGAAAACGCGGCCTCGGCGTAGGGGCGGGCGATGGTGGTGATCTCGGCCATGGCGATGTCGTGCCTAGAGCTGGCGCTTCAACTGCGCGAGAAGGTCGGCGTGGGCCTTGGTGTCGACATCCTTTTGCAGGATCTTGGTGGCACCGGCCACCGCGAGGTCGGCCACCGCATCGCGCAGCTGTTCCTTGGCGCGCGCCACTTCCTGCGCGATCTCGGCCTTGGCGGCAGCGATGATGCGGTCGCCCTCGGCCTTGGCTTCGAGCTTCGACTGCTCGATGGCCTCGGCCTTGAACTTCTCGCCCATCGCGACGATCTCCGCGGACCGCGCCTTGGCTTCGGCCAGCATCTGCGCGTCGCGCTTTTCGGCACTGGCGAGTTCGCGGCGTCCCTGTTCACCGGCGGCCAGGCCGTCGGCGATCTGCTTCTGCCGGTCCTCGATGGCGCGCATCAACGGCGGCCAGATGAAACGATAGCAGAACCAGATGAAGGCCGTGAATGCCACGGCCTGCATGATCAGCGTCAGATTGAAATTCATGAAGGCGCCTTAGAGCGTAGCGGACGGGTGCGAATGCAACGCCCTTACTTGGGGACGACGGACAACAGCGGGTTGGCGAACGCGAAGAACATCGCAAGGCCGACGCCGATGATGAACGACGCGTCGATCAGGCCGAGCAGCAGGAAGACCTTGGCCTGCAGTTGCGGCATCAGTTCCGGCTGGCGCGCGGCGCCTTCGAGGAAGCGCGAGCACATGATGCCCACGCCGATACACGCGCCAAGCGCGCCCAGGCCGATGATGAGGCCGATACCGACAGCGGTGTAGGCCTGGATCATCGCCAGCATTTGTACCTTATCCATGGTGCATTCCTTTCGATTGCGGGTTCGTGATGGTGCGCGAGTACGACGATAGAAACAGTGAACGCGTTATCAGTGATGCTCTTCGGCCATCGCGAGATAGACGATCGTGAGCATCATGAAGATGTAGGCCTGCAGCAGGACGATCAGGATGTGGAAGATCGCCCATGCGAGGTTGAGCAGGATGCCGAGGCCCATGCCCGCGAGACCGGCGGCAGCCAGCATGCCGATGAGCAGGAAGATGATTTCGCCGGCATACATGTTGCCGTAGAGCCGCAGGCTGTGCGACAGCGGCTTACTGAGGTATTCGACGATCTGGAACAGGAAATTGACCGGCCACAGCAGGAAGTGGTTGCCGAACGGGGCCACGAACAATTCCTTGGTCCAGCCGCCCAGGCCCTTCGACTTGATCGAGAAGATGATCATCAGCGCGAACACGGTGAGCGCCAGCGCGAAGGTGGTGTTGATGTCGGAGGTGGGCACGCTGCGCCAGTTATGCAGGCCCAGCACGCCGTAGAACCACGCCATGATGTCGACGGGCAGGAAGTCCATCGAGTTCATCAGCACGACCCAGATGAACACGGTGAGCGCGACGGGCGCCACCAGCTTCGATTCGCCGTGGTAGATGCCCTTGACCTGGTCGTTCACGAAGTCGACGCACAGCTCGACGAACGCCTGGTGCTTGGAGGGCACGCCCGACGTGGCCTTGCGCGTGGCGAGCCAGATGAAGCCCAGGCCGAGGAAGCCCAGCAGGATCGACATGACCATCGTGTCGACGTTGACCATCCAGAATCCACCTTCGCCGACCGGTTTCGACAGGAAGGTGAGGTGGTGCTGGATGTATTCGGAGGGGGATTCGTAAGCGGCGGCCGCCATGGGGATCGTCGAGTGAGGAGATTAGTCGCGGTCGAAAAAGGCCATGCTGAACAGCAACACCGTGATCACGAACGTGGCGAAGAAAGCCGCCGGCACGAGGTCCTTGTAGGTCGTCAGCACCAGCCAGAGCTGGACGATGATCACGAGGATCTTGCTTCCCTCGGCCCTGAACATGGCCGCCACTGTCGCGCCCGCCGACGACGGGTTGGAGATCCCCAGCACCACCGCGTAGACCACCACGGCCGTGATGTTGACCACCCCGCCCAGCAGCGCCGACAGCGCCCCGTGCATCCCGGCCAACAGTCCGGCCAGCAGCGCCGCCACCACGGTCGTTGCCGCCTGCCACGCCAAGATCCGGCGAATCGGTTTGGTCGAGAGAGGGGCTTCCATTGCGGTGCCAAGTGCCAAACAGCAAACCAGTCGATTTTAACCGTTTTCCACGGGTTCCGGCAATGAAATGTTGCGGCGCAATGCCGCACGGGCGATTGACGAAGCGTTCATCCCCCGGACAGCGCGCCGACGAGCATGATCCGCGCACCGGGCGGCAGGCGCGCGGCCTGATTGCGTTCGATGGCGGCGTTCACGAAGATCTGAATGTGCGGACGCACCCGTCCGGCCTCGTCGACCATCCGGAAGCGGATGCCGGGGTAGGCGGCGTCCAGCGCCGCCAACGCATCGGCCAGCGTGGGCGCAACGGCGTCCACCGCTATGGTGACTTCCGCGCGCCCGTCCACGTAGGACCGCAGCGGCGTGGGGATCGCCACGTTGAAGCGGGTGGTCGCGGGCTTAGGCAACTTCCACCGCATAGATGTGCGGAAGATGTTCCGCCAGCCGCTTCCACGTCTGCCCTTCGTCGCGGCTGCCCCATATCTGGCCTTGCGTAGTGCCGAAGTAAACGCCCACTTTTAGATGCGCGTCCGCCGTCATCGCCTGGCGTTTCACCGTCCACCACGCCTGCGCCTTCGGCAGCCCGGTGGCCAGGCGCTGCCATGTCTTGCCGGCGTTACGGGTGCGGAACACGGCCGGCCGGCCGCCGGGAGAAACCCGCGGCCAGACGCTGGTGCCGTCCATCGGCAGGATCCACGCAGTATCGGCGTCATGCGGATGTGTGACCATCGGGAAGCCGACGTAGCCCACCGCCTTGGGCATGCCGGTGCCGATGTCCTGCCAGCGGCTGGCGGGGCGATCGAGCCGGAAGAGGCCGCAGTGGTTCTGCTGGTAGAGCCGGTCGGGATTGCCGCCGGCAAAACGCACGCAGTGCGG
>JBKJSU010000156.1:0-3143 GCA_046594415.1 Casimicrobiaceae bacterium
CGTGCCAGGTTTCGCGACGCGCGAGACACTGCCCGGGCGGGCGCAATGGAACCCTGCGGTCGGCGGTCGCGGCCGCATCGACGGCGTGGCCAAGGTCACCGGGGCCAAGCTGTATGCCTCGGATTTCCGCGCGGCCGACATGCCCGGCTGGCCGGCCGCGACGGCCCATGCGATCCTGGTGCGAGCCAATGATGCGACGCACATCTATACCGGCCTCGATCTGGCACGATTGCACGGGACCATGGCGCCCACGGTGGTGGTTGCCGCGGCCGACCTGATCCGCGCCGGAACCCGCGTGCCCGACTTCTTCAAGGGCGATCTCTTCTGCCCGGCAGGGCGCACGCCGCTCTATCTCGGCCAACCCGTGGCGTTGCTGCTGTTTGAAACCTTCGATGCCTTCGACGTGGCGCGCCTCGCTATCCGGAGCGGCAAATTCGTCCAATTCGGCAAGGTCACGCCGGCCGTGGCACAGGCGCCGTACGGCTCGAACCGGTTTGTCCGCGTGGCCGGGCCTTCCGCGAAGGGTCCCGATATCTACTCGCCGCTGCAGGCAGGTTGGGTGGGGCCGATTCGCTTCAATAATGGCAATACGCCCGTATGGGCACCCGCCAGTCCGTCCGGTCCGGCCAACGCGCAGGCGACGTACTACGGCGACCGGATTCGCGCCGAGCTGGCCACGGCCAATCCCGAAGTGCTGATGCTCGACCGCACCTTCGAGACACAATCGATCGACCCGATGTTTCTCGAGCCGGAGTCGGCGCTGGCGTGGTACGACGCCACCGCGAAAAAACTCGAGCTGGTGCTGGGGGTGCAATCGCCGGCCGAAGCGGCGGATTCGGTTGCCCACTTGCTGGGCAACGCGCGCGCCGCGTTCAAGCCCGCGCAGATCAACACGCAGTTCGCGTACGTTGGCGGCGGCTTCGGCGGCCGCGACCATACGTCGTTTCCGCTTTACATGGCCTTGGCGGCGATGTTCCTGCCCGGTCGCCCGGTGCGGCTGGCGCATGATCGTTACCAGCAGTTCCAGGGCGGCATCAAGCGTCACGCATTCAAGATGCGCACGCGCATCGGTGTCGAAAAATCCACCGGTAAAATACGCGCATTTGCCGCGGACCACGTGCTGGACGGCGGCGGGCTCGCCAATTTTTCCGTAAGTGTGGCCGATGTCGGAGCCACGGGCGCGATCGGCATTTACGACATTCCGAAAGTCGACGTCGCGACCGTGGCGTTCCATTCGCGCGGCGTAACGGCGGGCTCGATGCGCGGGTATGGCACCTTGCAGACGATGACGGCGCTCGAGGTGCTGATCGATGAGGCGGCGGTGGCGTTGCGCCTCGACCCGATCGATTTTCGCCGCCGCAACGCGCTGCCCACCGACGGGCGCACCATGGCCGGCAACACTTATGTCGGTGTGGTGCGCACGCCCGAAATCCTCGACAAGCTCGATCGTCATGCGCTCTGGCAACAACGTGCCGCGGCCAAGACGCAAGCCGCCGCCGGGTACGTCATCGGCACCGGCGTTGCTTGCGTGACGAAGGATTTCGGCAGCGGCGCCGATTGCTCGCTGGCCACCATCGAACTGGCGCCGGACGGGCGCATCGCGATCAACAGCGACGCGGTCGAGATGGGCACCGCCATCGGCACTGCGCTTGCCAATCGCGCCGCGGCGATCCTGGGCGGCATGGCCGATGAAGTGGCAATGGCGCGCGTGGAAGTTTTCGGACCGCTCGGGCTCGTGACATCGGGCGATCCCTACAGCGGCAACCAAGCGGTGCAGGATGCCGCGTCGCGCAATCCGCGCTGGGTGCCGCAGATCAGCTCGCCGTCGAGCGCGTCGGTGGGCGCACACGTCAGCACGCACGGCGCCGCGGAGGCCGCCAGGTTGATATTCCGGTTCGGCCTGTGGCCAGCGGCGCTCGACCTGTGGGGCGTGCAGGCCGGTGCTGCGCTCGCCGGCCAAGCGCAGGATGCGCGCTGGCAGAATGGCGCATTGGCGATGCCTGGCAGGATGCCGCTGCCGCTTGCTGCGCTCGCCGCGCGCGCGCACCAGCGCAACTTCGTTACCGGTGTCATGGTCCACGGTTTCTCGCGCTGGGCATGGGCGTCGGCCACGTTCACGGTGGCCGGGCAATCGTTCACGACCGACATCGATGCGCTGGCGGTGCGGTTTGGTGACGGCAAATTCAACCGCATCGACCGCCGCAACGTGAAGTTTCCCCCCACTGCCTACAATCGTTTCGGCACGTCGTATTCGTCGATCTGCGGCACGGTGGTGCGCATCGCGATCGAGCGTGCGACGGGCGCGCTGCGCGTCGCCAAGGCCTACAGCGTCGTCGAATGCGGTAACGCGCTGGTGCCGGAAGTGGTGCTGGGCCAGATGCAGGGCGGCTTCGCGATGGGGGTGGGCCAGGCGCTGCTGGAAAATCTTCCGCCTTTCGAGGACGGCCCCGGCAACGGCACGTGGAATCTTGGCCAATACGTGGTGGCGCGCGCGAGCGATTTGCCGATGGGCGATCTCGAGTGTGAGATCCTGCCGCCGCTGACGTCGGCCGATCCGCCAAAAGGCATGGCGGAGGTAGTGATGATCCCGGTGATACCGGCCATCCTCAACGCGATCCACGACGCGACGGGACATCGATTTGCATCGCTGCCCGTCACCCCCGAGATGCTCAAAGGAGTGCTGAAGTGACCACGCTACGCATCACCATCAACGGGCAGGCGCATGGACCCGTGGAGGTTCGCGACAACCTTTCGATGAACGATTACCTGCGCGAGTTTCTCGGGATGACCGGGACCAAGTTTGGCTGCGGCGCTGCGCAGTGCCTGGCCTGCGCCGTGATCATCGATGCGCCGGACGGCACCAGCAGCACCAGCCCCACGTGCATCGTCCCCGCGGTCGCCTTCAACGGCAAATCGATTCGCACCATCGAGGGTCACGCCAGGAACGGCGAACTCTCGCCGCTGCAGAAGGCGTTCATCGACCATTTCTCGTTCCAGTGCGGCTATTGCACCGCGGGTTTCCTCAACGAAGGGCAGGTGTTGCTCGAGCGTCTGGCCAGGACGCCGGTGGCGCGTGCCGACCTGCCGCAGACCATTCTCGAAGGCCTCGACGGCCACCTGTGCCGCTGCACCGGTTACGTCAA
>JBKJSU010000496.1:0-10611 GCA_046594415.1 Casimicrobiaceae bacterium
CAGGCGGTCGCGCACAGGTGCGCGCAGGCTGCCGCCAAAGTCATTGAGTTCGACCGGCTGGACGCCGATCGCGACAATGGTGTCGGGCGTGCGCCCGTTCATTTGTGCCAGCGCCAGGACGTCGTTGAAGCTGGTCTGGTGCGGCGACAACTTGGTGCGCCCCCAGGCAGGGACCTCGGCGTCGCGCAGCACCCGCAGCGTGCCGGGAGGGAGCCCGAAGTCGATGGCATCGAACACCAGCACGCGGCGCGCACTGGCCACCGGCGCATAGAGCAGGAGGCCCAGCGTGCCGCCATCCTGCAGCGTGACGCCGGCAGGAAAGCGGTAGGCGGCGTGCAGCGCCTCGACTGCGCGCACGCCAAAGCCCTCGTCCGCCCAGAGGATGTTGCCGATGCCCAGCACCAGTATTTCGCAGCGCGGTTCCATGCCCTCACCTGTTACTGCATTGGTTACAGGCAGAGGCTACTTTGGCGCCGAATTTGTGTATTGCGCTAGGTCAAAGGGTGGCCGTGATGCGTTCTACCCGCCGCGCCGGTACCGTCTGAACAAGGTAGAGTCACGCGGCCAAAGGAGAATCGACCATGCACCTCGCAATGAACCTGCTTCCGCTCGACGCCCGCCACGTCCGTCCGGGCCCCGCGGCTCGGCTCGCCGTGCTCGCGCTGGTGCTGCTGTTGCTGCCGGCGTTTGCCCTCGCCCAGGCGGGCGGCACGCCCCCGGTCAATCCGCGCCTCGCAAGCCTCAATGTCGAGATCTGGCCGGAGTACGATCGCCCCGCCGCGCTGGTGATCCTGCGGGGCGCATTGGCGGAGAGCGTGAAGCTGCCGGCCCGGGTGTCGCTGCGGCTGCCCAAGTCCTCCGGCGGGGCGGCGGCGGTGGCCTATTCCGCGACGACGGACGGCAACCTGCTCAACTTGAAGTATGCGGCCGCGACCACCGGCGAATTCATCACGCTGCAGTTCGAGATGCCGGAGCGTTTCTTCCATGTGGAGTTCTACGAGCCCATTGCCACAACCGCGCCCGCGCGCAGCTTTCGCTATACATGGCCCGGCGATCTGGCGGCCGATCGCGTCGCGGTGGTGGTGCAGGAACCGGCTGCGGCAAGCGACGTTACGGTGGAGCCGAAACTCGATGGCACCTCCACGGGCCAGAACGGGCTGCGCTATCGTTCCGCCGAACTTGGCGCGCTCGAGGCGGGCAAGTCGTTGCCGATCGCCATTCGCTACACCAAGGCCGACGCGCGCCCCTCGGCCGAGATCCTCAAGCCGAAGGTCAACGACCTCCCTGTCGTGGCTGCGGCTGCACCGACGGTTAGTCCGCACGGGGCGGCCGCTGCGGCGGCGACTGGCGGATGGCCGGAGTGGGTGGTGCCGCTTGCGGGCCTGATGCTGCTCGGGCTCGCCGGCGGCGCGTTGGTCCTGTGGCAATGGCGGCGCGCGGCAATGCCGGAGGCTCCGGCCGGGCGCGCCTGCGCCCAATGCGGCGCGGCGCAGGCGCCCGGCAATCGCTTCTGCGGCAACTGCGGCGCGAAGGTGCCCTGATCCGGTCGCGATGGCGACGGCGAATACTCGCGCGACCGCCCGAACGTGTTGCTGGTGGCAGTAGCCTTCGATGGCGCAGCTACACGAGCGCCTTGAAAACCTTGAGCCGCAATTCCTTCGCCGGGGGCACAACGATTGTCAGCGCATGTCCGCGGCGCGGAGGGAAAAGCGCAAGAATAGCGGGAAGCAAGGTCACTGGCGCCAAGGCCAGAACTTTGACAACTTCGTTCGAAGCAGACATTGGCCAATGATAAATTGCGCCGACTCCTCGCGCCAATGGTGGCGAGGTGCAAATCGCTTGCAATTCCCGCGCACTTGCCGACAATCACTGTTGCGGCGAACCGATTCGACCATGACCGACCACGGGTGTGCGCCGGCGCCGATTTAGAGGGATGGCCCGGTCGGTTTGCGGAAGCAGACTTGTCCTTCGAAACCAGGGGAGACCTATCATGATCAATACCAAAACCTACCGTCGCGCCTGTGCGCTCGCGGTGTTTGTGCTTGGCCTGGCGATCGCGGGACCGGGGGTCCGTGTTGCCGGCGCGCAGCCCATCCCTTGCCCTGGGGCCTCGTGCGACGTCGTCGTCACGGTGTCGGGTGGCACCGTGAGTGCGAACGACCTCCAGATGGGAAGGGGCAACAAAGCGGTGATCGTCTGGAAGCTGCAGTCGCCCGACTACAGGTTTCAAGCCGACAGCATCAGGCCGCACACGGGCGCGCCTTCCGGTACCAAGCAGACCACGACGCAAGTCGCCTGGGACGCCCAGATGACGCAGCTGCCCCTTTCCGACGACACGTACCGAATGAGGAACAACAATGGGAAGAAAGAGACACTGTTCTACGACATCAAGGTTTATCCTAAGTCGGGCGGCGCTCCCCTCGTGCTGGATCCAAGGATCATCAACGATCCCTGAGGCCGCCCTCCGATAGGGGCAGCAACCAGCGCCGGGACCGACCGGCGCGGCGGGCAGAGCGCCGCCGCGAAGGCTAGGGCTTGGTGCCTTCGATCCATCGGTGGACTTCGGCCATTGCCTGTTCGTACGAAAGCGCACGGCCCGCCGTTTCATTGCGCTTGAATTCGTCCTGTCCCAAGGCCAGGCGGACTTTCGCCATCTGCTCGGTCAGGAAGGCTTCATCGGAAGGGTCACGCTTCAATCCGGCAGATTCGGCCCCACGCTCGGCGGCACCGAAGAAATGCGCGGCCATGAGCCACTGCCCGCCAGCAGCGGCCAATCCGGCCGTGACCTCGATGACGCTCTGGCCGCCGGGGCGTGAACTGGTTTCGGCAACGATCGCCAAGCCCTGCATAAGCGCATCGCGCGCGCGGTCACACGCGTCCTGCTGAATCGCGACCATCGCGAGATTGAGCCACGTAATGCCCACACTTTCCTGGTCCTGCAACTCGGCCATGAGGGTAAGACACTCCTCATACTGCGCTTGCGCCGCCGCAAAGTTCCGCCGCACGTTCGACAGCTGTGCAAGTGAACTCAGCGCGGAGGCAATCTCGCGTTGATCGCCGATCGCGCGCGCCATCGCGAGTGCTTCCTGCAGGCTCGCCTCTGCCTTGTCCATATCGCCCAACGCGAGATACGCGTGCCCGAGCGGCTGTAGCGCAGCCTCGACCCGCGATCGATCGCCGAGTTCGTGTGCGATCGCGAGACTCTCCGTCAGGTGCTGCAGCGCCTCCTGGTGCCGGCCCATGGCGATCGCAAATTGACCGGCATCGGCCAGCACCCTGCAGCGCGTGAGTTCGCGCAACTGCGCGCCGGGCCGTGCCAGCGCCTCGAGTGTGGCGCCGTATCCCATTGCAAGCAGCCCGCGCTGAATGCAGTAGGTGCGCATTGCCCGCACGAGGCGGAGTCCAAGAGTTCCGCCGTCCGCGGCGTTGTCGCACCATGCGTGAGCGGCAATGATGTCTTCGCGCTCGGTATCGAGTTGCGCCAGCCACACGCGCTGGTTGGGCCCGATGAGTTCGTGCCGGGCGTGCTCGGCAAGCGCCAGGAAATGGTCGAGATGTCGCGCTCGCACCGCGTACCTTTCAGCGGACGCATCGAGCCGCTCGCCGGCATATTCCCGCACCGACTCCAGCATCCGATACCGGTTGCCACCGGCCTCCAGCGTCACCAATGACTTCTCGACCAGTCGGGCGAGCAGGTCGAGGACGTCGGCCTCATCGATGTCACCGCCGTCGCCGATTTTTTCCGCGGCTTCGAGTGTGAAGCCCCCGACGAATACGGCGAGACGCCGGAACAACGTGGCCTCGGGCACTTCGAGCAGGTCATGGCTCCAGTCGATCAGGGCGCGCAGCGTCTGCTGGCGGGGTAGAGCCGTGCGGTCGCCACCGGTCAACAGGCGAAATCGATCGGACAGGCGCTGGGCGATTCGCTCAATTGGCATCGAGCGCAGCCGCGCGGCAGCAAGCTCCAGAGCGAGCGGGATGCCGTCCAGCCGGCGGCAGACTTCTGCGACCGCGGCCGCGTTATCGGCGGTGATTCTAAACGCGGGCTGCGCTGCGGTGGCGCGGTCTACCAAGAGCTGCACCGCAGGAAATGCGGCAATGGTGTCCGCGCGCATCGTGGTCGCGGACGCCGGAGCTGCCAGGGGAGCTAGCGGATAGATGCGCTCACCGCTGACATTGAGGAATTCGCGGCTCGACGCCAGAATCGTCACGCCGGTCCCTGCCTCCAGCAGACACTTCACGAACTCGGCGCACGCCTGCACGAGGTGCTCACAGTTGTCGAGCACCAGCAGCAGGCGCCGGTCCTGGACAAATTTTCGCAACGCGTCGATGACCGGGAGCCCGGGCTCTTCCTTGACGCCCAGCACGGAGGCCACGGCCTGCGGCACGAGCCGCGCGTCGTTGATTGGAGCGAGCTCGACCAGCCAAACGCCATCGGGAAACGCCTCGAGAGAATTGGCCGCGACCTGCAGCGACAGCCGGGTCTTGCCGAGACCGCCGCCACCCAGCAGCGTCAGCAGGCGTGACTCGGCGAGTTGTTTTCTCACTTCGACTAGCTCTCGTTCGCGGCCGACGAACGACGTGAGCAGTTGCGGCAGGTTGTTCGGCGTTGCTTCGAGGGAGCGCAGCGCTGGAAACTGTTGTCGCAGTGCCGGATGCAGCACCTGGTAGATGCGCTCCGGCTGGGCCAGGTCGCGCAACCGGACGCGGCCGAGGTCAAGCAGCGAAAGCCCTTCCGGCAGGCGATTTTCCAGCAGTGTGGCGATGCCTTGCGTCAATAAAATTTGTCCGCCATGCGCCGCGCTCATCACGCGTGCGGCGCGATTGACGGCGTTGCCGAAGTAGTCGTTATCGCGCCGCGCGTCGATCCCGGCGTGCAATCCGCTGCGCACGCTTAACGCAAGGCCATTGGTGACCGCCGGGTCGGCGAGCGCCCGTTGCAGCTGCACGATTGCGTGGAGTGCGTCGAGTGGATCGGCAAAGACGGCAAGCATGCCGTCGCCGGTGGACTTGACGACGCTGCCACTGCAATCGACGACGAACGTCCGCGCAAGCGCATCGTGGCGGGACAGCGCATCGTGCATGCGCTGCGGCTCCTGCTCCCACAGCCGCGTGCTGCCTTCAATGTCGGTGAACAGGTACGTGGTGACGCTAGGAGACTCGTGCACGTTGGGTCGTTCGATGAAAAAATAGCAAGACGCCTACTGTACTGGAGCCGCGCATGCGAAACCAGAGCGACGGCACGCCAATATGGACACTCCATCGCGGTCGGCCCGGCGACTGCGGCTGCCAAGATCCTAAACACTCCCCTATGTGGCGTTGGATCTCCTATCCCTCGACGAACATCGCCGCGTTGGTTGCGCTACAGCCCGAACACGAAGATCGTCGCGCTACCCTTGCTCTGGTAGACCTCGCGCGAGGTATTCCCGGACGCGACTCCGATGTATTGCTTGCCCTTGGCTTCGTAGGTGATGACACCGCCGCCGACGGCTCCTCCCGTGTTGAATCGGTACAGAACAGCGTCGGAAGTGGCGTCGAGAACGAAGAAATCGCCACCGGTATCACCGGTAAGCAATACATCCCCCGCGGTCGCCGTCAGTCCGCCAAGCGTGGGCGCGCTGCTCCGGTGGCTCCAGAGGATCTTGCCGCTGTCAGGGTCGATGGCATGCGTCAAGCCGAATGCCATTGCGATAGGATCACGCGTGCCGTAACCGTTCTTCCACCCGAGGTATTCCTGACCTTTCACATACTTCGGCGTCGGACCCTTGATTGCCACCGCGCACCAGTCGATCGCGTTGATGTACAACAGACCGGTGGACGGGCTGTATGCGGGGCCGTTCCACTGTATGGCGGCGATCGGGCAAATCCGCACGCCTGCCTCCGTGATCGGCGTGTCGGTATTGAGCTGTTGCGTGAGCGGGGTCATAAAGCGGAGCTTGCCATCGGTGCCGTCGACGACGTGCAGCACGCCGTCCTTGCCCGCTGCCGCAACCAGCTTGCGGCCGCCTCGCTCGAAGGTGGAGACCACCGCCGTATCCCAATCGCGGTCGTCCGGGGCGCGCAGCTGATGCCACCATTTGAGCTTGCCAGTCTTGGCGTCCAGGGCCACGACCGAATTGGTGAATAAATTGGTGCCCGGTCTCACGTCATTGTCGAAGTCGGGACCCGGATTCCCTACCGGCACCAGCAGCAGCCCGGTCTGCAGGTCAAGGCTATAGCTGGTCCAGGTGGCGCCGCCGCCCCGCAAGGCGCTTTGCGGGAGCTTCCACGTTTCCGCACCGGTCGCTGTGCCCATGGGAATGGTGTCGAAGCCCCATACCTTGCTCCCATCGCGAGCGTCGAAAGCCATCATCTCACCCCGAATACCGCGATCCCCTCCCGCTTTGCCGATGAACACCAGATCATTCCAGACCAGCGGGGCGGCCGTGGCGAATTCACCGTTGCTCGAGTCCATGATCTTGCGCAGCCACAGCAGCTCGCCGGTCTTGGCGTCCAGCGCGATCAGACTACCGTCCTGGGTGCCGCGGAACACGCGTCCCCCGGCCACGGCGGCGCCTTTACTGTTGTTGCTGACTTCGGGTCCCCATGGCGTGTACTGATGCTCCCAGAGCTTGCGGCAGTTTGATGCGTCGATGGCGTAGGTTCCGCGACCCGTCGTGGTGTAAAGGGCGCCGTCGTAGACGATCGGGCCGTTCTGGAATGGACCAACTTCGCCGAGCTGAAACGCGCAGATGGCGCGCAGCGTTCCCGCGTTCTTGCGATTGATCTGCTGCAGAGTCGAGTAGCGATAGCCGTTGTATCCCTTGTTGTAGGTAAGCCAATGCCGGGCATCGACGTCGCCCGCATCCAGTTCCGACTGCGTTGGCGCGGTCCCACTCGGTTGCTTCGGCGTCATGACGGGCGGCGTTGCCGCCGCGAGCGCTGGCAGGGCCTTGCCACCCGGCGCGCCGACCAGCCGTTCCAGATTCGCGGTGGCGAGCACGTTCGAGCCCTCCGGATACGCATTGGTGCGAAGAATGTAGGCCATGATGGCGAGCGACTGCACCTCCTGCAGCGACCCGGGGGCGCCTAGCGGCATCTGGTTATGCACCACCTGCCAGAGATCGCTGAGCTTGCGCTGTTGCCATTTGCGCACGAATCCGCTTCCCGATAGCGTCGGGCCGGCACCGCCTTCAAGCTTTGCTCCGTGGCAGGACGCGCACGCAGCACCATAGTCTTGCCTGCCCTGGCTTGCTTGCGCCGCTGTGTAGAACCCCTCACTCGCCACGGGCTTCTTCGTTTTGGCGCTGCCGGTACCGACGGCCGGGGCTTTCGAAGCCTGTGACTCTGCCCCTGCCGCACCCACTGCCGATGCAAATGCGATGGCAATCGCCAAGAGACTCCCCGTCGCAAGACGAAAGGCTGTGTGCATTGTTGTTTTCTTCATGAATTGGCGTTGTGTGGCGTCAAACGCATGGACAATTTCCGCCGATGCGTGCGCATTGTGGAAAATCGGCTGGACGAAAATGCTGGATTCAGAAGTGCCACGCGGTGCCAATTTTAACGTGGAAGCGGCGGCACAAAGGGGCACGCTTCCAAGAGAGGCCGACGTCAACGCCGGAATCCTGGCCACGGCTGGCGTTCTCGCTGCCTGCGCGCATCGTTTGAAGACCGGGCGCGGACTGGTCGTCGACACTTCGCTTTTTGAGGCAGCGCTGCAACAAGCGTATTGGCTCGCAGCCTGCTACTTCGCCACCGATGAGTCGCCCGGGCCGCTTGGCTCCGCCCACATCCTCGCCGCAGCGTTTACTTTCCAAGCATGTAAAGCTGCCACAGGTCCTTGTGGCTCATGTGGCACATCGGTTGGATCGCCAGCAGACCCGTCTTGCCGACGCTCTCCTCCAGGTACCGCATCTCGGTGAACTTGGCTTTGGTGGCTTCGTCCACGTCAACATCGAAGCCGTTCTCGCGCATGAGCAAGATACCCTTGGCGTGCAGCGCCAGCTCCGTGTGGATGCGCAGGTAGCAGAGCAGGTCCGCGACCACCGGGCCGTGGAACTTGTCCTTCATCGTATGCAGGTATTGGCCGACGGGCGAATCGGACAAGCTGCCGGAATTGATCAATTCGAGCATTTCGGCATCGGCATCGAAGCCCATGCCAAGCCAACTGCCCACCGCCTTTTCACTGCGCTCGAATACGAAATAGAACAGCGGCGGCAGCACCAGCAGGATCGCGAGCGTGGCCCACCTGGGTTCTTGGGTCAAGTGGTTGTACCCGGAGTGGAGCAGGACCGCCAACGCGTAACCAGGCAGCAGATCCACGATGCTTGCATGTTTGGCGCGTTCAAGCATCGATAGGCCCATGACGGCAAAAATCGCCGTGGCGCCACCGTGCATGATGGCCGTGCCAAAGCCGCGCACGATCCATGTGCCCATGCCCGCGTCCGGAACCAGCCGCAGAAAATAGAGATTCTCGACCATTGCAAAGCCGGTGCCGACGGCAAAGCCGAATATCGCGGCGTCCACCAAGAACCCGATGCGGTGCGAGCGGATCAGCGCGACGACCACCAGGCCCTTCAGGAACTCCTCGATGAAGGGTGCGATGTAACGCGAATAGTTGGGCAAGTCGATCACGATCCAACTGAGCGCGAAGCCATTCGCCGCGTAGCTGATGCCGGCCACCATGGCACCGCAGGCCACCACGGCAACCACCGCGCGCAATGCCACCAGCTTGTAGCTGTCGAGATAGAGCAAAGCGCCGAGAAACAGGAGCACCGGCAACACGCTTACCAGTGCCGGCGGCAATTCGGCGAGCAGGGTGTGCTCGGTCATGCTCAGAATATTCTCAGCGACAGCATCCACTCGGAACCCACACGCTGGCCCCCTTGGAAGCCGACGGCATAGCCGGCCGAAAGCGTCAAATCGTACAAGTGGAGAATGGAGAAGCGCAGGTCGGCTTGGCCACCAACGCTTTGGTAGTTCTTGCGCAACGAAGAATTGCCGGGATTCGTCACCATCACCGAAGCGAAGAGCGCCGGCCGGAGCCACGTAGCGTGGAAGGCCGCCGTGCCCGCCGCCTCAAAGACCAGGGGCGGCAGGTTCCATTCGACCATTTCGCGTACGAAATTGAGTCCGCTGATCTCCTGCAACCCGAATCCCGGAAACGCGCTGTACTCGCGATAGCGCTGCACCTTGCCGTCGTCGACATAGTTATTGCCGAATCCACCGAAGTAGAAATTCGCCACCGTGGCGTTGTGGCTGCCGTCCGCTGCGCCCACGGCACCCCGCAGCCAGATGGAAGAGTGCGGGAGCGGCAGATCAAAGCCCACATCCAGCGTGCCGTAGGCCTGCGGCGTGATCTGCCCGTTCACCCGGCTGCCGAGAAGAACAGCCGACCAGGTCAGGCCCTTTTCGCCATCGACTGCGCCAAGCGAGCGCCGAACGTCCGTGTAATGGAGGCCGATTTCACCGGTCGTGAGGCGCGTGAAATTGGCGTCAACGTTCTGCGCACCGGGCAGCGTGTCGATCTGGTCGTAGTACGCGAAATCAAACTTGGCTTCGAGTTTGCGCGGCTCGTCGTAGATCAAGAGCCAGTCATAGCCGATCTTGGCCGCATAGCCCTTCTGGCTGCGCTTGGTCGGCCCGAAGATATCGTAGAAATCGGTGCGGTTCCAGTACATCTCACCGCGCCAACCGAGGTAGTCTCCTTTGATGTTGAGGTGCCCGCGCTGTCCGCTCGAAAGGTTGCGGTCCGGCGTATAGGCTGCGGTGACGCCCAAGGTGGCGAACGAGAGCGGATCGGCAAAATTGAAGTGATAGCCCAGTCCGATGGAGTCCTTGTATCCCGTAACAATCGGAAAAGCATTGTCGAGAGCCACGTTTCGCAGCGGCGCATAGGGGCCCTTGGCGATGACTTGCCGGTCAAAGTCGACGTTGTCGGGCGGCGGCACCTGCCATGTCTTCAGAACGGCATATTTGTCGACCAGCTCCGCGCCCAGGAACTTGATCGCGCTGATGTCGTCGAGCGGACGGGGATCGATGATCGCCGGCACGAAACCGTCGCCGGTATAGGTCAGGACCACCAGCTTGCCGTCGGCCAGAGGCACCGGGCGAAAAAAACCTGATTCTGCGTTGGATACTGCTTCGATTTTACCGGTGGCGACCTCGTAACGAAAAATGTTGGATACGCCGGTGTAGTAGCTGCTGCCGTAAAGGTAGCGGCCGTCGCGCGTGAACACGAAACTCTCGGGAACACTCTGCCCGAAGCGAAATTCGCTCAACGGCGTCATCTCCTTCTTCAGAACTTTTTCGAGTTCCCATACGCGCAGGTATTGGTCGGCATTGACCTCGCTCATCGAGGCCGACAGCAATCGCCCATCGGCCGAAATATCGAGATCGTATGGCACCGACTCATAGGGAAACGTATGCAAAGCCTGCCACTCGGTGTAGGGATAGGGCACGCGCACCAGAACTGCGTAGCCGAAGGCATGGCGTACGCCAATTAGTGACCGATCGACCGGATTGAAGGCCATCTCGCCGATCCGCGCGTCTTCCAGCAGCATGCGCGATTGCCCGGTCTTGACGTCCACTGCCATGAGGTCGCGCAGCGCCAGATTGTCATCGGTATAGAAG
>JBKJSU010000192.1:0-2767 GCA_046594415.1 Casimicrobiaceae bacterium
ATAGGTCGTCGTCGCAGACAAAGACAATGGTGTCGCCCGCCAGCGTGGGCTGGCGCAGATAGCCTTGATCGTTCATCGGAATTGTTCTCGCTTGGGCTTGATCGGGGGTCCGCCGCCGTGTCGCGCGGGCGGGCGGCGCGCATACGGCGCCGCTTGAGCGCGTAATGTTAGCCGAGTGCGTCCGGCGGCGGGTCCGGCGCGATCAACTGTGGCCGGGGGCGACGAAGCGCGACGCTCCGCGCGGTTGCAGGCGAGGCCGCAGCCTCGCGCCGATGCACTGCCTGTTGGCGAGGCTTCAGCCTCGCGGGCATGACGAGGATCGAACCTGCGCGGCTGAAGCCTCGCCTACAGGGTGGGACGTGCCTGCGCCTGTTCAATGACCCAGTCGCGGAAGGCGACGGCGGCCGGCGACAGAGGCCGCACGCTGGGCTTGGCCCAGGCCAGGTAATAGCCGTGGCCCGGCAGGTAGCTGCGCGGATCCACCTGCACCAGCTGCTTGCGCGACAACTCGCGCTCGGCAAGGCACCGCGGCGACAGCGTGACCCCCTGGCCATCCAGGGCCGCGTCCAACGTCATCATCGTGTGACTGAAGTAAAGGCCGCGCGCAACGTCGATTCCCTTCACACCCATCGCGGCCACCCAGTTCGGCCAGAAATCGAGGTTGACCTCGTGCAGCAACCGCGCGCGCGACCAGTCCACGGTGCGGCCCTTGCCCTTCAGCATGCGCACGTAGGACGGGCTGGCCAGCACCAGCACCTCCAGCGGAAAGAGCTGCACCGATTCCGCTTCGGGATAAACCCCCTTGCCTTCGCGGATCGCCAGGTCGAACGCATCGCGCGACAGGTCCACCAGATTGGCGCTCGCCTCGATGCGTACCTCGATCTCCGGCTGCCGCGCGGTGAAGAGCGGCAACCGCGGCAACAGCCAGCGCGACCCGAACGACGGCACCACGGTGACCTGCACCACGCGTCGCCCCGGGCGCACGCGCTCGGCGGCCTCGGCGATGGCGCGCAGGTGCCGCGCCACTTCGCCATGCCAGTGCCGGCCGGCCTCGGTCAGCGCGATGCCGCGGCCGTCGCGTTGCGTCAGCGGCAGGCCGAGGTTGGCCTCAAGCACCCGCAGCTGCTGGCTGACAGCGGCCGGCGTGACCGCGAGTTCCGCCGCCGCCGCGCGCACCGATCCCAGGCGGGCGACCGCATCGAAGGCACGCACGGCATTTAACGGTGGCAGACGCATGGCAGGATCATGATTGTTCAGAAAATCTTAACATAAAGCGACCAATTCATCGCTATTCGCCGCCGCGCGATGCGCCTACATTGCATGACATCGCAAGCTGTTGCGGCTGTCGCAATTCACCGCGCCCGCATTGGAGTGGAAGCAGGAATGCGCGCCGCGCACCGCTCGAACCCCCGGCTGCAGGAGAACGATCATGCCGCACGTGGATCATCAAATGTCGTTGCGCACCACCTGGGTCGACCACGGCACGTCGCCGTTTGCACGCCCCGTGGCCGCGATCACCGAGTTCGTGCAATCACTGCCCGCGCGCGCGGGCGCGGCCGTCACTGGCTGGGGCACGCGCCGGCAGCCCCATCTCGATCCGGAAGCGCGCCTGCAGGAACAACGCTACGCCAGCGCCGCGGATCCCGCGCAACTCGAGGGCATGCAGCGCGCTTTCGATCGCAGCGAAGGCGACAGCTTTCGCAACTGGGACGCGCGCTAAGGCAGCGCAGACGGCTTAAGCCCGCGGCTGCCCGTGGATGCCGGCCAGCGGCGCCCGGCGCAGGAAATTGGAGTCGCGCCCAAGAATGAAGTGCAGCAGCTCGTCCAGCACATGCTCGTCGATGGCGGTGCTGTGGAACTCGAGTGTCACGCGATCGAAGCGATCCACGTTGGTCATCGCGCAAGTGATGAGGCCCGTCCGGTAATCGGTCTTGAACATCACCGCGGCGGGCACCGCCGGCGGCACCGTCAGCACGCACTTGGTGACCACGCCGGCGTGATCCACGATACGCCGCGCTGAATACTGCAGCCCGGCCTCGTCCAGCGCCTTTTCCGCCAGCGCCACGCCACCGGGCGACACTTCCAGCGTCAATGCCTCGGCGGTGCCGATCTCGTACCAGATGTTGATCTCGTCGATGACGGGATAGCCGACGATACGCTGCGTATGCTGGCCGACATAACCGCGATTGAAGCGCGGATTCTGCAGCACCATGCCGTGGCCGAGGTCATAGCGATGCTGGATCGCCGGCTTTAGCTCATCGAGGTATGCCATCGCCTTTTCCAGCCACCCGTAGGCCTTGCGCAGCCGGGCATCGATCTGCTGGTAGCCCTCGACCTCCTCGTGCTGGTGCGGCGATGTGCGCGCGGTTTCGTACTGCACGCGTAGCTCGTCGAACAATGAACTTCCGGCAGGTTCGGGCATGGCGGGTTCCCTTGCGACACGACAACGGACGGCAGATGCGCGAGTTTACTTCGCGGTGGGCGGCTGTGCGACCCGCCACGGACGCCATGTTGCCGTCCTTCCGCGCTACGCGGATCGCGGCAGCCACGCCTGCACCGCCAGGGGCAGACACCGCACGACCAGCGCGCGGCTGCGATGCCAGAACGCCGACAGCAGCAGCAACGCCGACCCCATGGCCAGTGCCGTGATCGCAAAACCCAGGCTCACCACGCCGTACTGCGTCAGCAGGGCGCTGAAGGTGTACAGCACGTAGCCCAATGCCGCCACCATCAGCGCCCGTCGATCGATCGCCAGCGAGACCAGGCC
>JBKJSU010000219.1:0-3988 GCA_046594415.1 Casimicrobiaceae bacterium
CGGCAAGCTCATCGTCAATCGTCACGGCGTCAATCGCGAAATCTGGGTCGCGGCCAAGGCGGGCGGTTATCACTTCCGCGCCGACGGCGGCGTGTGGCGCGATACGCGCTCGCAGGAAACGCTGGCGGCCACGCTGGCGCGGTTGCTGCGCGACCAGGCGGACTTGGCCATCGACCTGTCGGGATTGCCGCCGTCATCGGCGTAACGAGGCGGGCGCACCGCCGCGCTTACGCTGCGAGGAGCGCCGTCCAGTCCTCGAGTTCGCGCCGGCGCTCCGCGTGCCCCGGCATCAGCGTTTCCACCAGGGCCCAGAAGCGCGCGGAGTGATTGAGCTCCACGAGGTGCGCGACCTCGTGCGCCACGACATACTCGGCCAGCGTGGGCGGCAACTGCACCAGCCGCCAGTTGAGGCGGATCACGCCGCGGGCGTTGCAGCTGCCCCACTCGCTGCGGGCGTTGGACAGACGCACGGTGGGCGGCGGTGCCTTCAGACGCCCCGCGTAGACCTCCACATGCGGCGCAACGAAGCTCCACGCCTGTTCCTGCAGCCATTTGCCCACGGCGGCGGCGACAACGGTTTCCTCGTGCGCGTGCGGATGCAGCACCGTCAGGTGGAAGAGGTCGGCGCCGATGCGCTGCTTGCGCGCCGGGTAGACCTCGAGCGCCAAGTCGCTGCCGCGGAACAGGATGGGCGCGCCGCTCTTCCATTCGCGCGGCATCACGTCCCGCCGGCGCGCGCGCCACTCGGCCAGCGCCTTGAGGATCCATTGCGCTCGCTCGGCCAGTGCCGCCTCGATTTCCATAAGCGTCACCCAGCGGGGCGCGCGAACCGTGAGGCCTTCGAGGTCGACCTCCATGCCGATCGTGCGCCGCCGCGCGCGGATCAGTCGATAGTCGACGGTCTGCTCTGCCAGCGTGACGCGGCGCAGCTGGCCCTCGCGGGCGCGGCCGGCGGGATCGCCCTTCAGTTGGTCGAGGCGCAGATAGGCGGTGGCGGTGCGCGTCATCGCGGCACTCCAAGGCGCGCAACCTCGGTCTCGATCCATGCCTCCACCGCCTGCATGAACGTGGAGGCATCCCTGCCGTCGGCTTTCATGGCCGGACCGATGGTCATCGTGATCGTGCCGGGCTTCTTGCCGAAGATGCCCTTGGGCCACAGGTAGCCGGCGTTGTGCGCGACCGGAAAGATCGGTACATCCATCGCAATGGAAAGACGCGCGCCGCCCGTCTTGTACTTGGCGCGCGTGCCTGCGCGGATGCGCGTGCCTTCCGGATAGACGACGATCCAGAAGCCCTGCAGGAAGCGCTGGCGGCCCTGCTCCACCATCTGCGCCATCGCATCGGTGCCGGCCTTGCGGTCGATGGTGATGGGCGAGGACAGCGCGAAGCCCCAGCCGAAGAACGGGATCGCCAGCAGTTCCTTTTTCGCCACAAAGGCAAGCGGCGGAAAGTACTGGTTGAGCGACAGCGTTTCCCAGGTCGAGCTGTGCTTGGACGCGACGATGTGCGGCGCGGCCATCGTGTCGGCGGGAATGTTCTCGAGACCATGGACCCGCCAGTGGATGCCGCAGATCATCCGTGCGCCCCACAGGTTGACCCCGCACCAGCTCCTGGCCATCGCATAGGTCCACAGCCGGGGCGACCAGAACATGGCGAGCATCGCCGCCGCGTAGCAGGGGGTGACGATGAGCTGGAAAAGCAGGAAGACCAGCGAGCGCAGCGCCGACGTCACCGATGCGCGCTCGGCGCTCATTCGGCTTCCTTGCACCAATGTGCAGGGCGAGACGCCGATCCGTCAGCCGATCTCATTCGCCTGCCAGAAGTGCCGACACGGCGAAGGCCAGGTCGGGGAAGATCAGGGTATTCCTGGGGAAATTGCCGTCGCGCAATGTCTTCTCGCCCTTGCCCGTCAACACCAGGATCGGTTGTGCGCCGGCGGCTTCCGCCGCCTGCAGGTCGCGCAGAGAGTCGCCGACACAGGGCACTCCCGTCAACTCCATGTTGAAGCGTCGGCCGATCTCGGCCAGCATGCCCGGCTTCGGCTTGCGGCAATCGCAGCGCGCATCCGCCGTGTGGGGGCAGAAGAACACGGCGTCGAGGCGGGCCCCGGCATGCGCCAGCGCCTTGTGCATCTTCTCGTGGATGGTGTTGAGCATCGCCATGTCGAAGAGCCCGCGGCCGATGCCCGACTGGTTGGTAGCGACCACCACGCGATATCCGGCGTGATTGAGCCGGGCGATGGCTTCGAGGCTGCCGGGCACGACCCGCCACTCCTCCGGCGTTTTGATGAACTGGTCGCTGTCCTGGTTGATCACGCCGTCGCGGTCGAGCACGATAAGCTTGGCCGCGCGGGTGGGGATGACGGCTTCGGAACCGAGCTGGACCATGGCGTTATTGGGCGAGCTTCGAAATGTCGGCGACGCGGTTCATGGTGGCCGCCACGCCGCGTAGCAACGCGAGCCGGTTGGCGCGAACGGCGGGATCGTCGGCCATGACCATCACTTCTTCGAAATAGCGGTCCACCGCGGGCTTGGCGGACGCCAGCGCGCGCAGCGCGCCGGCAAAGTCGCCGCTGCCATAGTTGGCGTCCACCTGCGGCGTGAGCCGCGCGAAGATCGCATGCAGATCGGCTTCCGCGCCGGCGGCGAGCCGTGCGTTGTCGACGCCGGTGGCGGCCTCGGCGCCGTTCTTGCGCAGGATGTTGATGATGCGCTTGTTGGCGGCGGACAGCGCGGCGGCTTCGGGCAGCGCGGCAAAGTCCTGCACGGCGGCCAGGCGCGACGGCAGGTCGGCAATGGTGTCGGGGCGGGCATCGACGACGGCCGCCACCTGGTTGGCGGTGTAGCCCTGTTCGCGCAGGTAGCCGCGGAGGCGCTCGACGATGAAGTCGAGCATGGCCTCGCGGGCCGGCGTGAATCCGGGGACCGCATTGAACGACGCGAACGCACCGTCTACCAGTTGGGCCAGGCTCAACGCACGCTGGCGCTCGATCAGGATCCGGATCACGCCCAGCGCCGCGCGCCGCAGCGCGAACGGGTCCTTGTCACCGGTGGGCACTTGGCCGATGCCGAACATCCCGGCCAGCGATTCCAGCTTGTCGGCCAGCGCCACCGACTGCGCAACCGCATCGTCCGGCAGCGCGGCGCCGGCGCCCTTGGGCCAGTAGTGCTGCTCGATGGCGGCGGCGACGGCGGGCGCCTCGCCGTCATGGGTGGCGTAGTAGCGGCCCATCAGGCCCTGCAACTCGGGGAATTCGCCGACCATGTCGGTGACGAGATCGGCCTTGGCAAGCTGTGCGGCGCGATCGACCTGTGCGAGGTCGGCGCCGAGCAGCGGCGCGATCTTGCCGGCGATGAAGCGCACGCGGTCCATGCGCTCGGCCTGCGTGCCCAACTTGTTGTGATAGACGATGCTGCGCAACTTGTCGACGCGGGTGTCGAGCCGCTGCCGGCGATCCTGGTCGAAGAAGAACTTGGCATCGGCCAGCCGCGCCCGCAGCACGCGTTCGTTGCCGGCAATGATGGCTGCCGGATCCTGGGTCTCGAGATTGCTGACGAGCAGGAAGCGGTTGACCAGGCGCCCGGCATCGTCGGCCAGCGCGAAGTACTTCTGGTTCAACTGCATCGTCAGGATCAGGCACTCCTGCGGCACCGCCAGGAAGGACGGGTCGAAGCTGCCCGAATAGACGGCGGGCCACTCGACCAGCGCCGTCACTTCGTCGAGCAACGCCTCAGGCATGATCGGCGTGGCGTCACCTGCGGCGCCTTCCAGCCCCGCGACGATGCGCGCGCGCCGCGCGGCGAAGGACGGCACGACCTTGCCTTCGGCTTCGAGCGTGGGCGCGTAGGCATCCGCGGTGGCGATGCTGCGCTCACCCGTCGACAGGAAGCGGTGGCCGCCGGTGGTGCGCCCCGCCTCGAGATCGAGCGCGCGCACGGGGACGATGTCGGCACCGTGCAATGCGATGAGGCCATGGGCCGGCCGCACG
>JBKJSU010000305.1:0-5238 GCA_046594415.1 Casimicrobiaceae bacterium
TATCGAGGCCGCGTACGCTGCGGTGCTGGAACGCTTCCAATACGGTGCCACCGATTCAGGCCAGGATTTGTCCCAGCTCGTGCGAATGATCCATGCGGCCTACGAGGTGCTGTCGTCGCCGGCGAGCCGCAAGGGTTACGACGAACAGCTGGCGCGCGAGGCCGCGGCTGCCGATGAAGAACTAAAGTCGACGCTGGACGCGCTGCCGAGTTTCATGACGCGGCGCGTGCAGGAAGTTCCTGCCCCCCTGCGCGCCGCGTTCGGGTCGCTTGCCGCCTGATCGCGCAACAGCGCGCTTCACAAGCTTACGGCCGCCGGGAAAGTTTTCTTTTCCAGACTGCAAACAGCGATGCGGTCGGCGGCCGTATCCCCACTGACGTACCGGAGCTGAATGGTCATGCGAACGCGAATTGAACCCACGCGAATCGTGCTGCGTACGCCCGCGCGCCGAAGCGCCTCGCGTGGCGCAACCAGAAATGGGCGCCCGTTTGCGGCGCGGCCCGCTACCCGGCGTCCATGCGCCTCGCCACGGCTGCCCACGCGTCGTTCTCGTCCCGTGGCCATGACACCGCGCGGCTTCGTGCCCCTGGTCGTGCACTAGTCGGGGCTCTCTGCGGAATGCCGTGCAAGGCTGAAGTCTTGCCTGCGGTCTTGCCGTTGCATCGCCCCTTCAGCGGCAGCAAGGCGAAAGCCTTGCGCCGCTTGTCATCCCTTGAAGCTTCCAACAATGGGGGACGCATCGCGCATCGGCCATTGGTCTTAAGGCGCGCCTTCGCATTCACGCGTTCAATGCAGGTCTGCGAGTTGCCATCGGTCGGGCCACTGCACATCCGGATGCAATCGTTGCGGCGCTGGCATGGTTCTAGCAAGGGTGTTGTCATATCCCTTCAACAATACGGCGTCACCGTATCAACGCGCCGGCCATGGAGATCACGCACGTGGACAAATGTGTCGCCTGCCAGTATTACGACCGCCAGATGGCCAAGCCCACTGACACGCGCGGCGTGCAATGGGGCCAATGCCGACGCACCGCGCCGATGCTGCATCCGATCAACGCCAAGTCGTACATGATCGAAGGCGTGTGGCCGCATGTGCGCGACGACGATTGGTGCGGTGAATGGAAGGTTGCGCAACGTCCGCTGCAGGTACGTCCCAGCGAAAGTGCCGGCGCCAGTCCGCTGCATGCGGGTGTCGCACCCGGTTCCGCCAGGCCGTCGTTGCTCACGTCGCTGTCAAGCGGCGGCACCGGCTCGTTTCCCATCACGGCAGCCAGCGCGCTGTCGGGATCAGGGCGCGGCGACTGACGCAGCATCGGCGGTAACGCGTCGGCGTCATCACATCCGCGCATTCGCATCGCGCGGCGAACCGCGCAATCGGTGCTAGAGTCGATCCTGATCGCGGCGCACTGCGCGCCTCGCCGTCGCTCGACTCCATGCCTGACGCTGAACTCGCCGCCGTCCTCGCTGGCGGCCATGTCCTGGTTACGCCCAACAAGCGGCTCGCGCGCGCACTCGTGGCGCGGCACGATGCTGCGCAAATGCGCCTGCGCGCCACCGCATGGCCCGCAACCATTGCACTTCCGTGGTCCGCCTGGCTGCAATCGCTGCGGCTCGATGCTCTTGCCGCGGGTGTGCTCGTCGACGCGCGGCCGCTGCTGTCGGCGGAGGCCTCCGCGTTGCTGTGGGAGCGCATCGTCACCGCCGAGGACGCTTTGCTGGACCCGCGTGGTGCCGCCGGCGCCGCGGCTGACGCATGGAGCATCTTTCACGCGTGGCGCAATCCGGACGAGTCGTTTGCGGCCTGGCAACACGCCGGCATCGACGACGATGCGGCCACCTTCAGCCGCTGGGCGTCACGCTACCGCGCAGTGCTCGATGAGCGCCGACTGCTCGATGCCGCGGAGGTCGCCGACCTGTTGACCGCCGTAGCCGCCGACGTTCCGGCGTGGCGCAACCTGGCGGTGGTATGCGCGGGATTTCTTGAGTGGTCGCCCCAGCAGCGGCGGCTCCTGGCGGCGCTCGAATCCGGCGGGATGCGGATCGGGCATATCGCCTTGCCGCCGCCGCGCAAGGCAGCGCCATCGCGATGCGCATTCGACTCACCGGCGGCGGAACTGGCCGCTGCCTTGGGTCATGCGCGCGCCATCGCGATGGCCGACCCCAGCAAGGAAATCGGCATCGTCGTCGGCGATCTCGGCACCCGCCGCGATGCCGTCATTGCGGCGGCGGAGGACATCCTGTGCCCCGAGCTCGCGGAACGCGCGGATGCCGATGCGCCGCGACCCTACGATGTTTCACTCGGCGCCGGCCTCACCGAGGTGCCGCTCGTAGCAACCGCATTGCAACTGGTCGAATGGTCGGCCGGCGCGTTGCCGATGCCCGTGGCCGCGCGGCTGTTGCGCTCCCCGTATCTTCCCGGCGACGCGGACGCATGGCTTGCGCGAGCGCGTCTGGAGCGGGGGTGGCGCGAAGCCGGCGTCCAGCACGTGACCTTTGCGGCGGCACTGGCGGCGCTGCCTGCCGGTGATCCGCTCGTGGCGCGTTGGGGACCGCTGCAACTTCCGGACGCCGGTCGTCGCGCACCCGAGGCATGGGCGTCGTCATGGCGCGGCTGGCTCGCGAACCTGGGCTGGCCGGGCGCGCGGCCGCTCGGGAGCGGTGAGTGGCAGGCCCGCGACGCATGGTGGCGACTTCTCGGTGCCTTCGCGAAGCTCGAGAATGTCATCGGCCCCACGGGGCGCGAAGACGCGGTGGCCACGCTGCGCGCCATGGCGGCACGCACCGTGTTCCAGCCCGAGGCTCGCGGCGCACGCATCCGGATCCTGGGCACGCTCGAAGCTGCCGGCCTGATGTTCGATTCGCTGTGGATCACCGGCATGGCAGCGGAGCAATGGCCGCCACCCGCGACGCCGCAGGCGCTGTTGCCGCTGACTTGGCAGCGGGCGCGCAATGTGCCGCGCGCCGACGCTACCCGCACGCTCGTTTTTGCGCGTGCCGTCACCGCTGCGCTGGCGCAGTCGGCGCCGGAGGTCATCGCCAGTTACGCCAAACGCGACAACGACGCGCAGTCCTCCGTGTCGAGCCTTGTCGCAGACTGGCCGCAGCGCGAAAGCGCGCCCGCCGGGTACGGCGGGCGTTTGCGCGCCATGGCAACGGCACCGCGCGCCTTTGAGTCCAGCAGCGATTCGATCGCACCGGCGTTGCCCGCAGGTGCGCCGGCCGCCGGTGGCGTGGCCATCGTGGAGAGCCAAAGCAACTGCCCGTTTCAAGCCTTCGCGCACCACCGGCTGCGCCAGCGCGCGTGGCCGGACATCGCTGCCGGACTGCTGCCCGAGGAACGCGGCCAGATCCTGCACCGCGCGCTCGCCGCGTTCTGGGGGACCGTGGCGTCGCATGCCGCGCTGGTGTCGCTCGCGCCGCAGGATCTCGAGTCGCGCATTGCCACCGCCGTCGTGGCTGGACTGGCCGCGCTGGACGCGCGCCGGTGGCGTGCCATCCCGGCGCCGGTGGCGGGTGCCGGAGCCGACCGGCTTGGCAGCGTGATGCGCGCGTGGCTGGAGGTCGTTGAGCGCAACCGACCGCCATTTACAGTGGACGCGCGCGAACTGCCGCACACGCTTGCCCTTGGCGACCTCCAATTCGCGCTTCGCATCGATCGCGTCGACCTGCTCGACGATGGCGGACGGGTGGTAATCGACTACAAGTCGGGTCGCGCGGTGACGCCCGGGCAATGGTTCGCGGCGCGGCCCGCGGGCACGCAGCTCGGCTTGTACACGCTGGCGCTGGATGCTGATGCAGCCTCGCCGCCGGTGCGCGCCGCCGCGTTCGGACAGATGAAGGCCGGCGCGGTCAAGGTCGTCGGCCTGGCCGCCGACGCGCAAGCGTGGCCCGGACTGTCGCTGCCCTCGGGACCGCGGATGCGACTCCCGGTCGACGATTGGAATGGCGTCGTGGAATTCTGGGCATACGAATACGGCGGGCTGGCAACGGCCTTTCGTACCGGCCAGGCCAGCGTCGCGCCGCGCAGCGCCGCGGCGTGCCGGTACTGCGACCTGCAGGCGCTCTGCCGTATCCGGCGCCTCGAAGATCCGATCATTGCGATCCCGGATGGCGACAATGGTGATGACGATGACGACGCCTGAGCCGCAGCACGCCGCGACGGACGCAGGCGCACGGGTGCGCGCGCTCGATGTCGATACGTCGTTTCTGGTGCAGGCGCCGGCCGGTTCGGGCAAGACCGGATTGCTGATCCAGCGGGTGCTGGCCCTGCTGGCGCACGTCGAGCGCCCGGAGCAAATCCTGGCGATGACGTTTACGCGCAAGGCGGCAACCGAGATGCGGGAGCGCGTGTTGCGCGCATTGCGCGATGCGCAGGAAGGTCGCCCCGTCGATCCACAAGACGACCATGCCGTACGCACGCGCCGCCTCGCCGCCGCGGCGTTGGCGCACGATGCGCGATGCGACTGGCACCTTGTGGACAATCCCTCGCGCTTGCGCATGCTCACCATCGACGCGCTCGCCACTGCGTTCGCACGCCAGGCGCCCATCACCACGGGACTGGGCGCGTTGCCGACCTTTGTCGACGATGCTGGCGGCCTGTACCGCGAAGCGGTGCTAGCGGCGCTGCGCGGCGCATCCGCCACGGATCCCGCATGGCGCGCGTTCCTGGTTCACCTCGACAACGATGCGGGCACCGTCGTCGGGCTGCTGGCGGATATGCTGGGCAAGCGCGACCAATGGCGTAACCGCTTGCCGGTAGGCGTCGCGGGAGTCGAGGTGCGCGCGGCGCTGGAGCAGGCGCTGGCCTACGAGTCGGAGGCCGCGCTCGCCCGGCTGGTCACGCTGCTGAATCCAGCAATGATCGCGGAACTCGCGACGCACGAGCGCTTCGCCGGCGCGAACCTGGAAGCTGAAGGCAATTCCGCGCTCGCGGTCGCGCTGACGGCGCTGGCGGGCCAGAGCGGCGTGCCACCCGCCGCCGTAACCGCGCTCGAGCAATGGCGGACACTGGCCCATTGGTTGCTGGTGAAAGGTGAACCGCGACTGCGCCGCCGCTGGAGCACGATCGAGGGATTTCCCGCCGCGGACAAGAAGTTGGATCCGCACGGCCTGCGTCCTGCCGCGAAAGCCGCGATGCTGGCGTGGATTGCCGCGGCCGACGCGATCCCGGGATTCGTCGCGGCGTTGCACACGGTGCGCACGCTGCCGCCGGCCCGCTACAGCGACGCGGCATGGGCCT
>JBKJSU010000358.1:0-8046 GCA_046594415.1 Casimicrobiaceae bacterium
ACGAAGGCCATCGCCGCCACGATCGCGGATTCGCCGATCACCGCGTTGTCGTTGATCACCGCGTTCATGCCGACCAGCGCATTGCGCTGGATGATGCAGCCGTGCAGCACCGCGCCATGGCCGATGTGGCCCTCTTCCTCGACGATGGTATCCGTGCCCGGAAAGCCGTGCATGACACATGTATCCTGGATATTGGCGCCGGCGCGCACTTCCAGCCGCCCGAAATCGCCGCGCAGGCTGGCGCAGGGGCCGATGTAGACGCCGGGGCCGATGATCACGTCGCCGATCAGCACGGCCGACGGATGCACGTAGGCGGTGGGATCAACGACCGGCGTGATGCCGTCGATGGCGTATACGGTCAGGTTCACCTGGCACTCCTTTGTTCAGCCGAGCCACACCCGCGCATTGCGGAACATCCGCATCCACGGCGACGCATCGCCCCACTCCGCAGGCCGCCACGACATCTGCACACTGCGATGCACCCGTTCCGGATGCGGCATCAGGATTGTATAGCGGCCATCGGGCGTCGTGAGGCCGGTGATGCCCTGCGGCGAGCCGTTGGGATTGCACGGGTACGCCTCGGTGGGGGCGCCCCGATGATCGATCGAGCGCAACGCGACGAGCGGCTGCGCGGCAGCAAGCGCGGCCGCATCGGCAAACGCCGCATAGCCTTCGCCGTGCGCCGTCACCACCGGCAGGCGGCTGCCTGCCATGCCGGCGAGGAACAGCGATGGCGACGGCAGCACTTCCAGCAGCGTGAGCCGCCCCTCGAACTGCTCCGAGCGATTGCGCAGGAAGCGCGGCCATGCGCTGGCGCCGGGAATGAGATCGCGCAGGTTGCTCATCATCTGGCAGCCGTTGCACACGCCGAGCGCGAACACCTCCGGGCGCGCGAAAAATGCGGCGAAGCCATCGGCCAATCGCGGATTGAAACGAATCGACTTGGCCCAGCCCTCGCCCGCGCCCAGCACGTCGCCGAACGAAAAGCCGCCGCATGCAACGAACGCGGAAAAATCGGCAAGCGAATGCCGTCCTTCCGCGAGATCGCTCATGTGCACGTCGAAAGCCGCGAAGCCGGCACGGTCGAACGCCGCCGCCATCTCCACCTGGCCATTCACGCCCTGCTCGCGCAGGATCGCGATGCGCGGCCGCGCGCCGGTGGCGATGTACGGCGCGGCGATGTCGGCATCAGGATCGAAGGTGACACGCGGCGACAGGCCGGGATCGTCGGCATCGGCGAGACTTGCATACTCCTGCGCGACCACCGCCGGATTGTCGCGCGCCATCTGCATCGCATGCGACGTGGCCGACCACGCGCGGTGCAGGTCGACTCGCGTCTCGTCGAGCACCACCTGACCGTGCCGCACGACGCGCATGCGTCCGCCGACGGCCGGCGTGCCGATGATGGCCGCGACCAGGCCCACATCCTGCGCCGCGCGCACCAGTGCTGCGGCATCGGCAGCGCGCACGGCCACGACGGCACCCAGTTCCTCGGCAAAGAGCGCGGACAGCGTCGAGGCCTCGATGCCATCGAGCGTGATGTCGAGACCGCAATGATTGGCGAACGCGATTTCGGCAAGTGCGGCGAAGAGACCACCGTCGGACACATCGTGATACGCGACGATCTCGCCGTCCTTCGCGTGATGCCGGACGAAGGCGAAGAATGCGGCGAGCGCATCGGTATCATCGAGGTCGGGTACGTCATTGCCGAGTTGCCCGAACACCTGTGCCAGCGCGGAGCCCCCCAGCCGGCGACGGCCGCCCGCGATGTCGAGCAGCACCAGGCTCAAGGCGCCCGCAGCGGTAGGCAACAACGGCGTCAACGTGCCGCGCACGTCCGCCACCGGCGCGAACGCCGACACGATCAGCGAAATGGGTGCGGTGACCGCCTTGTCCACGCCGGCGTCGGTCCACGTGGTACGCATCGACATCGAGTCCTTGCCCACGGGAATGGCCAGCCCGAGGCGCAGGCAGGTTTCCATCGCGACCGCATGCACCGTGTCGTACAGCGCGGCATCCTCGCCGGGATGGCCCGCCGGCGCCATCCAGTTGGCGGAGAACTTGATGTCGCCGATGCGCGCGATCGGCGCCGCAGCGATGTTGGTGATGGCCTCGGCCACCGCCATGCGGCCCGAGGCCGGCGCGTCGATCAGCGCGAGCGGCGTGCGCTCGCCCATCGCCATGGCTTCGCCGGCGTATCCGGTGAAATCCATCAGTGTCACGGCGACGTCGGCCACCGGCACCTGCCACGGTCCCACCATCGGGTCGCGCGAACACAGCCCGCCCACCGTGCGATCGCCGATCGTGATCAGAAACGTCTTGTCGGCCACCGCGGGCAACTGCAGCACGCGATACGCGGCATCGCGCACCGTGATGCGGGACGTATCGAGCGGCGGCAGCACACGCACCACGTGGCGCACGTCGCGCGTCATCTTCGGCGCCTTGCCGAGGATCACGTCGAGCGGGACATCGACCGCGTTGTTGGCGAAGAGCGAATCGGCCACGACCAATTGGCCCTCGGCATTGGCGGTGCCCACGACGGCGAACGGGCAGCGCTCGCGCGCGCACAAGGCGGCGAATGCGGTCAGTGCTCCGGGCGGGATCGCCAGCACGTAGCGCTCCTGCGCTTCATTGCACCAGATCTCGCGCGGCGCCATCGCGGATTCCTCGCTGGGAATCGCGCGCAGGTCGAAGGTGCCGCCGGCATTGCCCCCGTGCACGAGTTCGGGCAACGCGTTGGACAGGCCACCCGCGCCGACGTCGTGCACCGACAGGATCGGATTGGCCGCGCCCAGTTGCCAGCAGCGATCGATGACTTCCTGCGCGCGTCGCTCCATCTCGGCGTTGCCGCGCTGGACCGAGTCGAAATCGAGGTCGGCCGTGTTGACGCCGGTGGCCATCGACGAGGCAGCACCGCCGCCCATGCCGATCCGCATGCCGGGACCACCGAGCTGCACCAGCAGCGTTCCGTCAGGCAGCGGATGCTTGTGCGTATGGTCGGCGCGGATGTTGCCGATGCCGCCAGCCAGCATGATCGGCTTGTGATAGCCGCGCCATTCGCCGCCCACGTGCTGCTCGAACGTGCGGAAGTAGCCGGCAAGGTTGGGCCGGCCGAATTCGTTGTTGAACGCCGCCGCGCCGATCGGACCTTCCAGCATGATCGAAAAGGCCGACGCGATGCGCTCGGGCTTGCCCACCGGGTCGGGGCCAGCGTCGATCGCGGCTTCCCACGGTTGCGGCAATGCCGGAATACGCAAATGCGACACGGTGAAGCCGGTGAGACCGGCCTTGGGTTTGCCGCCGATGCCGGTGGCGCCCTCGTCGCGGATCTCGCCGCCGGCACCGGTGGCCGCACCCGGAAACGGCGCGATCGCGGTGGGATGATTGTGCGTCTCCACCTTCATCAGCGTATGCGTGAGTTCGTCGGCGGCGCCGTACTTGCCGCCTTCGCGCGGATGAAAGCGCGCGACGGTAGCGCCTTCCATCACCGCCGCATTGTCGGAATAGGCCACCACCGTGCCGGCCGGATGCGCGCGATGCGTTTCGCGGATCATGGCGAACAGGCTGCGCGGCTGCGGCACGCCATCGACGATCCAGTCGGCGTTGAATATCTTGTGGCGGCAATGCTCCGAGTTGGCCTGCGCGAACATCATCAGCTCGACGTCGGTGGGGTCGCGCTGCAGCCGCCTGAAATGCTCGTCGAGGTAATCGATTTCGTCGGGGGCCAGCGCCAGACCGAGGTCGACGTTGGCGGTTTCCAATGCACCTCGGCCATGCGCGTGCAGCGGTATCGACGTCAACGGCGGCGGCGGTACGTGCGCAAAAAGCTGCTGCACGTCGTCCACGTCGAGCAGCACGGCTTCGGTCATCCGGTCGTGCAGCAGCGCGAGCAACGCTTCCTGCGCGTTCGCGGCTAGCGGCACGGCACCGTCGGTGCAAACGTCGAATACGACCCCGCGCTCGATCCGGCGCACCGCGTCGAGGCCGCAGTTGCGGGCAATGTCGGTGGCCTTGGACGACCACGGGGAAATGGTGCCGGGACGCGGCACCACCAGCCACCGCGCGGCCGGCGCCGGCACCGCATGACCGGCATCCTCGCCGTAGGTCAGCAGGTCATCGAGCGTGCGCCGCTCTTCCGTGCGCAGCGGTCGCGCGAGTTCTACAAAGTGACGAAATGTGGCCTGCAGATCCGCGACGGCGTGCGCGGGATGGACGTGCGTGAGGCTTTGCAGCAGCTTGGACAGGCGAAACGGCGAGAGCGCCGAACAACCTGCCAGCGAGAGGATTTCGGCCATCGCGATGGGGAAACGCGTAAAGGCGAATTATCGCACGATCCGCGCGCGCCGCTGTTGCTGCCGGCCACGCCCGGGTGTGCGCACACCAGCCGCCGCCCGCGCCGGAGCGCGCGGCGTTCGACCGCGGATCACTCGACCTTGCCGATGCCCTTGACCACGTCGGCCATCTTCGCGGCGTCGGCGTCGACGTAGCGCTGGAACTCGGGGGCGTCGAGGTACTGAATCGGGCTGCCCGCCGCGCCCAGCACCTGCTTCACGCGCTCGTCGGTGGCGGCCGCGCGCGCGGCGTCCCGTAACCGGCGCACGACGGCTTCCGGTGTAGCCGCCGGCACGAACAATCCCGACCACTGTGCGTATTCGACGTTGGTGCCCGACTCCTTGAGGCTCGGCACATCAGGCAACGCGGCCAGGCGCGCGTCGCCCCACTGCGCCAGCGCGCGCACCTTGCCGGCCTTGATCTGCTGCACGATCGACGCGGGTCCGGTCGCGAGCACATCCACCTGCCCGCCCAGCAGGCCCACGATGGCCGGTCCGGCGCCGGTATAGGGGACATGCGTCATCTTGACGCCAGCCGCGCCGCCGAACATTTCCATCGGCACGTGCATCGTCCCGTAGTTGCCCGACGAGCCGTAGGTGAACTTGCCCGGATTGGCGCGCGCATCCGCGATGAAGTCCTGCAGCGTTTTCCACGGCGCCTCGGCGCGCACCACGAATACCGTGGGATCGGCGGTAAAGCGCGCCACCGGCTTCAGGTCGGCCAGTTGATACATCGGCGCGCGGCCGAGGATCTTGTCGGCCTCGGGCAGCACGGTGAACGACGACAGCGACAGCAGGATCGTGTAGCCGTCGGGCTTGGCCCTGGCCACCTGCGCCATCCCGATGCCGCCGCCGGCACCCGGTTTGTTCTCGATGACCACGGGCTGCTTCAGATCGCGGCTCATCGCATCGGCCACGGGGCGCGCCACTGCATCGGCCACGCCACCCGGCGGGAACGGCACGATCATCGTGATGACGCGATCGGGGAACTGCGCGGCGGCGGAACACGCGACCAGCGCCAGCGCGCAGGCCACAAGGCGGGATACGGTCATGGGGAACCTCCGGGAATTGTGAAGACCACCGGCAGGCGCGGCCTCTTGCGCCTTCCTTAGTGGTGCAGGATCTTGGCCAGGAACTGCTGCGCGCGCTCGGAGCGCGGCTTGCCGAAGAAGTCTTCCTTGGTCGCGTCCTCGACGATGAAGCCCTTGTCCATGAAGATGACGCGATTGGCCACCTTGCGCGCGAAGCCCATCTCGTGGGTGACGCACATCATCGTCATTCCCTCCTTGGCGAGGCCCACCATCACGTCCAGCACCTCGTTGACCATTTCCGGATCGAGGGCGGAAGTGGGCTCGTCGAACAGCATGCAGATGGGATCCATCGACAGGGCGCGGGCAATGGCCACGCGCTGTTGCTGGCCGCCGGACAACTGGCCGGGGAACTTATCCTTCTGCGCGATGAGGCCCACGCGATCGAGATACTTCAGCCCGCGCACCACCGCCTCGTCCTGGCTGCGGCCCAGCACCTTGATCTGGCCCAGCGTGAGATTCTGCGTGATCGTGAGGTGCGGAAACAGCTCGAAGTTCTGGAACACCATACCCACCCGCGCGCGCAGCTTCGGGAGATTGGTCTTGGGATCGTTGACCTTGATGCCGTCGACGACCACCTCGCCCTTCTGGAAGGGCTCGAGCGCGTTGACGACCTTGATCAACGTCGACTTGCCGGAACCCGATGGCCCGCAGACGACGATCACCTCGCCCTTCTCGACGTTGGTGGTGCAATCCGTCAGCACCTGAAAACTGCCATACCACTTCGACACGTCCTTGATTTCGATCATCGGCATGGTATGCAGTCCCGCTTCTGGTTGTGCTGGAGTAACGACTCGATGTTCAACGGATGATGGCCATCTTGTGCTGCAGGCGCTTCACCACCTGCGAGAGACCGAAGCTGATCAGGAAGTAGACGAGCGCGGCGAAGATGTACATCTCGACCAGGCGCCCGTCGCGTTGCGCAACCTTGGACGCGGCGCCGAGGAAGTCCGTGATCGACAGCACGTAGACGAGCGAGGTGTCCTGGAACAGGATGATCGTCTGCGTCAGCAGGATCGGCACCATGTTCCGGAACGCCTGCGGCAGCACCACCGTCGCCATTGTCTGCCAGTAGTTGAGGCCGATGGCGTAGCCCGCCCAGACCTGGCCGCGCGGAATCGACTGGATGCCCGCCCGCATGATCTCGGAGTAGTACGCCGCCTCGAACAGTGTGAACGTGATCACCGACGATGCAAACGCACCCACCTTGATCGGCGTGCTGGACCCGATGATGTACGCGCCGATATAGGGCACGAGAAAGTAGAACCAGAAGATCACCAGCAGCAGCGGAATCGACCGGATCAGGTTCACGTAGCCGGTGGCCGGCAGCGACAGCCATTGGTAGGATGACAGCCGCATCATCGCCAGCAGCGTGCCGAGGATGATGCCGCCCAGCGCGGCCAGCGCGGTCAGCGTCAGCGTGAACGTCATCCCCTCGCGGAAGAGATAGCCGACCGACCGCTGGATGACATTGAAGTCGAAGTCGACCATGGTCAGTGCGCTCCGCCGACGGCCGCGTGGCCGATGAAGCCGGGGACGGCCACCGATTTTTCAAGCCACCGCATAAACGTGACGACGCAGAGGTTGACGACGATGTAGATCAGCGTAGCGGCGGTGAAAGCTTCGAACACCTGGAACGTGAATTCCTGCAGCGAGCGCGCCGCGGCCGTCAGCTCGATCAAGCCGATCGTCAATGCAACCGACGTGTTCTTGATGAGATTCATCGTCTCCGAGGTCAGCGGCGGCATGATGATCCGGTAGGCCATCGGCAGCAGCACGTAGCGATAGGTTTGCGGCAGCGTGAGCCCCAGCGCAGTGCCCGCCATCAGCTGGCCCCGCGACAGCGACTGGATGCCGGCCTTGACCTGTTCGCTGACGCGCGCCGCCGTAAAGAGCCCGAGGCCGATCACCGCGGGGACGAACGATGCCCATGGCGGCGTCATCTGCTTCACTGCATCGCCCATGCCCTTGGGCAGCAATTCGGGCAGCACGAAGAACCAGAGGAACAACTGGACCAGCAGTGGGATGTTGCGGAAGAGCTCGACGTAAGCGTTGCCGATGCGCACCAGCCACTTGTTGGGCGTGGTGCGAATGACGCCAAGCAACGAGCCCAGCAGGAACGCGATGAGTCCCGCGCACAGCGCGGCGGCCAGCGACCACAGCACACCGTAGAAGAGCGTCATCCCCCAGGTGCCGGTGCCGTCCGCGGCCATGTCCCAGAAGATCTTCCAGTTCCAGTTGTAGTTCACGCGTTCTCCCGAGCCCCGCAACCGTTGTTATGCGGCGACTATAACAAACAAACGGCGGAAGGCGGATGGCGTTTCCGGCCTCCTAAAAGCAAGACGGGGAGCAGAAGCTCCCCGTTCATGTCCGCCATTGCGGATGTTTGGTATCACTGGAATTGCACGACCGCGAACCTGCGCGGCTCTAGCCTCCCCTACTTGTAGACGGCGGGGTCGCCGCTATCCGTGGGGTTGGCAAAGACACGGGCAAGCTGCGGCGACGGTGTCAGCGCGAGGTTGATGTCCTTCGGCGGGACCTTGCCCTGGAACCACTTGGCATAGATCGGCGCGATGGCGCCACTCTTGTAGAGCGTGGCCGTGGCGTTGTCGACGACCTTCTTGAAC
>JBKJSU010000387.1:0-3721 GCA_046594415.1 Casimicrobiaceae bacterium
CTGGGTAGCGCGCAGCCGCGCGGCCGTGTGGCATCCGTGCACGCAGATGAAGGCGCACGAGACGCTGCCGCTGCTGCCGATCGCGCGCGCCGAAGGCGCCTGGCTGCACGACTTCGACGGGCACCGCTATCTCGATGCCATCAGCTCGTGGTGGGTCAATCTCTTCGGCCACGGCAATCCGCGCATCACCGCGGCGCTGCGCGACCAGCTCGACCGCCTCGACCATGTGCTGCTCGCCGGCTGTACGCACGCGCCGGTGGTGGAACTCTCCGAGCGGCTTGCGGCGCTGGCACCTGGCGGCCTTGGTCATGTCTTCTACGCGTCCGATGGCGCGTCCGCCACCGAGATCGCGCTGAAGATGAGCTTTCACTACTGGCGCAATCGCGGCTTCCCCGACAAGAATACGTTCGCCAGCCTCGTCGGCGGCTACCACGGCGAGACGCTCGGCGCACTGGGCGTCACCGACGTCGCCGTGTTTCGCGATGCCTACGGCCCGCTGCTGCGCCGGCCGACGTTGCTGCCCTGCCCCGATGCGCGGCGGGGAATCCGCGTGGATGCTGCATGCGCGGCACTGGACGCGCATCTGGCCGCCCATCACGCCACCACCGCTGCGCTGATCGTGGAGCCGCTGGTGCAGGGCGCCGCGGGCATGGTGATGGTCGACGCGGCGTACCTCGCGCAGGCCCGCGCGATCACCGCGCGCCACGGCGTGCATTTGATCGCCGACGAGATCATGACCGGCTTTGGTCGCACCGGCACGATGTTCGCGTGGGAACAGGCGCGCGCACCGGCGCCGGATTTCCTGTGCCTGTCGAAGGGGATCACCGGCGGCGTGCTGCCGCTGTCGTGCGTGCTGACCAGCGATGAGGTCTACGCGGCGTTCTATGACGACGACACGGCGCGCGGCTTCCTGCATTCGCACTCCTACACCGGCAATCCGCTGGCCTGCCGCGCCGCGCTGGCCGTGCTCGATATCTTCCGCGACGACGATGTGATTGCAGCCAATCGGGCCCGCGCCACCCGCTGGGGCCAGTTACTGGCGCCTGTGGCCGCGCATCGCGCCGTGCGCGATTTTCGCCAGTGCGGCATGATCTTCGCTTTCGAAGTCGAATCCGCGCGCCCGAATCTTGCGCAATGGTGGTTCCGCGAGGCGCTGGCACGCGAACTCCTGGTGCGCCCGATGGGTCGAACCGTCTACTTCATGCCACCCTACATCGTCACCGACGACGAGATGCGGATGCTCGCCACCGGCACGCTCGAACTCCTGGAGCGCGTGTGATCCGCGCCCTCGCGCTGGCACTGGCCGCCCTGCTGGCGCTGCCCGCGCAGGCCGCGCTGCCGGGCGCTGTGGCGCGCGCGTTCAAGGACGCCGGCATTCCGCTCGACAAGATTTCCGTCGTCGTGCGCGAGGCCGGCGCGCCGTTCCCGCTGTTTGGGCACGACGCCGAGCGGCCGATGAATCCCGCCTCGGTGATGAAGCTCGTCACCACGTTCGCGGCCCTCGAGCTGCTGGGCCGCGACTATCGCTGGAAGACCGAGGCCTATCTCGATGGCAAGTTGAGCGCCAGCGGCACGCTCGACGGCCACCTCACGTTGAAGGGCTATGGCGATCCCAAGATCACCATCGAGCAATGGCAGCGCTTCATGGCCGACCTGCGCGCGCGCGGTCTGCGCCGGATCACTGGCGACCTCGTGCTCGACCGCACGTTCTTCAAGCTGCCCGCGTACGACCCCGCCGCCTTCGACCAGGAGCCGCAGCGCCCCTACAACGTCGGCCCCGATGCGCTGCTGGTCAACTTCAAGTCGGTGCGCTTCGCCTTTGCCCCCGACGCGCAGAACAGTGCGGTGGCCGTCAAGGTCGAGCCGCCTCTGTCGGGAATTGCGGTCGCCAGCCTGCCGCAACTCGGCAATGGCGACTGCGGCGACTGGCGGGCCACGATCGGCGCCACCTATGTCAATCGTGGCGACGCGGCCACGGCCTCGTTCCCGGGCCCCTATCCGCGCAATTGCGGCGAGCGCGACTGGTACGTCAGCCTGCTCGATCACCCGCACTATGTGCACGGCATCTTCGAAACCTATTTTCGCGCGGCGGGCGGCGAGTTCGGCGGCGGCGTGAAGGACGGCCGCGCGCCGCGCAATGCGGCGCCGTTTGCCGTGCTCGAGTCAGCCCCGCTCTACGACGTGGTACGCGACGTCAACAAGCTCTCCAACAACGTGATGGCGCGGCAGATCTTCCTGACGCTCGCCACCACCGCACACCCGCCGCCGGCCACCACGGCGTTGGCCACCGATGTCATTCAGAAGTGGCTGCAGGCAAAGAAGCTCTCGTTGCCCGGATTGGTGCTCGAAAATGGGTCGGGTCTTTCGCGCAACGAACGTATCACGGCGGGGGGGCTGTCGCGGCTCCTGCTGGCCGCCAATGCCAGCCCGGTGCGCGAGGAGTTCGTGAGCTCGCTCTCCGTGGCCGCGCTCGACGGCACGTTGCAAAAGCGCTTCCAGAATGGCGCGGTGGCCGGCCAGGCCTTCCTCAAGACCGGATCGCTGGAGGGCGTGCGCGCGCTGGCGGGCTACGTGATCGATGCGGAGGGCCGGCAGTTCACCGTCGTGGCCATCATCAACCACGCCAACGCCGTGCGCGGCACGGCCGCCCTCGATCTGCTGGTGCAGTGGATATACCGCGAAGCGCGGTCATGGGACCCGGCGTTGCATCGGTAGGCTGACGCAACGCGGGTTTCAGACGCCCGGGATGGCGCGGCTGTCCTTGAAATGCAGGTAGCCCTTCACCACGCGGTAGAGCACCCACAGCCCGGAAATGAACCAGATGCCGAGCGCGATCGGGATGCCGATCAGGATGAGGCCAAGCGTGATCAACGTGATCCAGCCGAGCACCGACCACAGCAGCGACCACCAGAACGTGCGGATCAGCCACGTGAAGTGCGAACTCACCCAGGTGCCGGCGGCATCGTCCCGCTTCACATAGCAGACGATCACCGCGATGATGCCCAGCAAGCCGAACACCGGCGCGATGAACGGCAGCCCCGACGACGCGATCGACGTGATTGCCGCGATGGCAAACAGGGCGTAGGCGATAACACCGGCGGTGATCGGCGCGGTGGAACTGCCGGGGGCGGATTGAGGTGCGGGGAAATCGGCCACGGCTTGTCTCCGAAAGGTCTGGCTCGCCGCACGTCGGCGTCCGTGGCGCAGAAGATGAGGCCGCCTACCCTCCGCGTCAATAGCCGGTGGACGACCGGCGCCAGGGAGCGACGGCGCGGGGCGACGCCGCGACCGCCACCCTTAAGCCACCACCTCCCGCGACCGTGGCTATAATGACCGCCCAGGTTGAATTACGCGCCTGCAATCCTTTCCCAACCAATGGAGCCGACCATGTCCGACACCATCCGCGACACCCTCGCCGCAGAGTTCTCCAACGTGCTGTCCGAAGCCGAAACGCTTCTGGACAAGGCCTCCCGCGAAACCGGCGACAAGGCGCGCGACTTGCGCTCGCAGGTGGAAGCCCGGTTGCTGACCGCCAAGCTGAAACTGCAGGAGCTGGAAGGCGCCGCAGTGGACCGCGCCAAGCAGGCCGCGCGCGTCACCGACGACTATGTGCACGATCATCCGTGGCAGGCGATCGGCATCGCGGCGGCCGTGGGCCTCGCGGTCGGCCTGTTGATGAATCGTCGCTGAACACGACCTTCGCGCGACATCCGAATGGCCG
>JBKJSU010000440.1:0-3746 GCA_046594415.1 Casimicrobiaceae bacterium
ACCTGATCAGGACAGCGCCTCCTTGCGCGCCCGTTCGCGCTCGCGCAGCACCTTGCGCTGCACCTTGCCGGTGGTGGTCATCGGCAAGGCGTCGATGAACTCGATTTCCTTCGGGTACTCGTAGGGCGCCAGGAACTTGCGCACGTGCTGCTGGATGTCCGCTTCGAGTTCGGCTGACGGTGCGTGTCCGGCGGCCAGCACGATGAAGGCCTTGACCACGCTGCCGCGCGTCTCGTCCGGCGAGGGCACGACGGCGGCGTTGGCCACCGCCGGATGCTTGACGATGCAGTTCTCGATCTCGGACGGGCCCACGCGATAGCCCGCCACCTTGAACACGTCGTCCGCGCGACCCTGGTACCAGAGATAACCGTCGGCATCCATTGTCGCGATGTCGCCGGTGTGGCACCAGTCGCCCGTGTACTTGCCACGTGTGCCCTCCGGGTTCTTGTAGTACTCGAGGAAGAACACCGGGTCGGGCGTGCCGTCGGGCGCAATGCGATGCACGACCACTTCGCCGGGTTCGCCGACCGGCACCTCGCGACCCGTGTCGTCGATTACCGCGACGCGATGGCCGGGATAGGGGCGGCCCATCGAACCGGGTTTCGCGGGCCACTGCGCATGCGAGTTGCCCACGATGTAGTTCATCTCGGTCTGCCCGAACATTTCGTTGATGGTGGCGCCCAGCGCGTCCTGCGTCCACGCGAATACCGTGCTGCCGACCGCCTCGCCGGCGCTCATGATCGTGCGCAGATTCACGTCGAAGCGTTCCCGCGGCTGCGGATACGCCTTCATCATCAGCTTCAGCGCCGTCGGAAACAGGAACGTGTTGCGGATCTGGTATTTCTCCATCAACGCCAGCGCGCGTTCGGGATCGAAGCGCCCGCGGTAGCCGACGATGCTCTGGCCGAAGTACAGCGTGGGCAGCAGCGCATCCATGAGGCCGCCGGTCCACGCCCAGTCGGCGGGCGACCAGAAGAGATCGCCCGGTTGCGGAAAGCCGTCGTGCGAATGCACGAAGCCCGGCAGGTTGCCGAGGAGACACGCGTGCGGCATCAAGGCGCCCTTGGGCGGCCCCGTGGTGCCGCTGGTGTACACGATCATCGCCGGGTCGCTTGCGCGGGTGACCACCGGGGTGAAATGCGGCGACGCCGCGGCAACGGCGGCGTCGTAGTCGATGAGTCCATCGCCTTGCATGCCGGCCACACCGAGCACGTGTGTCAGCTGCGCCAAGTCGCCGCGGATCGGCGCGAGGTTGGGCGCGGATTGCGCGTCGACCAGCGCAACGCGCGCTTCCGCATTGTCGAGGCGGTAGGCAAGCGCATCGGGGCCGAACAGGAAAGAGAGCGGCACGGCCACCGCGCCCATCTGGTAGACCGCGAGATGGGCCACGACCGTTTCGCGGCGCTGCGGCAGCACGAGCGCGACCTTGTCGCCGCGCCTGACGCCAAGGCCGGCGAGCACGTTGGACAGGCGATTGGCTTCGCGCTGCAGGTCCCAGAACGTGTGCGCCGACGTGGCCCCGGATTCGTCCTCCCAGTACAGCGCAAAGCGCGTGCGGTCGACGGCCCAGCGGCCACAGCAGGCATGCGCGATGTTGAACTCGGCGGGAACGTCCCAGCGGTGGGACGCGTGCAGCGCAGCGTAACAATCGGCGGGCATCGACATGCCCAGCAATTTACTCGTTCGCGGCGGCGGGGGGAATCGTGGCCCTGGAGATCGTGGGCATCGGCGTGTTGAGCTCGAGCGGTTCCACCGTGGCCCAGACCCAGTCCGGCTGCTGCTCCAGCAGGCGGCCGAAGCGAATGGGGTTGCTCGACTTGGACGTCAGCAGCTTGAGGCGCTTGGTCGGCTGATATTCCGCGGCGGGCACGATCAGCGACTGGACCGACGAATCGGTTTCGCGTTTCTTCAACGCCAGGAACAGCCCCTGGAACGAGCGCCCGTTGATGGTCGTGGCTTCCCCGTCCACCGAATAGTCGGCGTCGAGATTCTTCCGCTGCTCGATCAGGTCCACGCCGAGCAGCGTGTTGGCGATCACCTGGAGTCCGATCTCGGCGCGGTCGGCCGTCATGCGCTTCATCCGCCGGACGATGCCGAGCGTCCACGGCGCCTGCCCGTGCGGACGGATGGCGGCCAGCGTGCCCAATGTCACCGCGTTGGCGACGCTCATCGGCGCCAGCAGGCGAAATCCGGTCTGGCTGACGTCCTTCACTTCCCACGGCCCGCCGGGCGCCGCAAATGAGGCGAGCCGCCGCCGCGACATCTCGACGCGGCGATCCGTCTCGTTGCGCATGCGGCCGAAGACCGCCAGTTCCATCGTGCCGCCGAAGCTCTTGCCGTGCTCGGCATAGGGCACCGGCGCCAATTCCTCTTCCCGCAGGAACGCGGAGATCTTGCCGAAGCCGACGATGGCGTCGACGGTGCCCACGGCCGCCGTGCGCTCGCCGCGGCGCGCGAAGGGCTTGAACTCGGGGTCCACCTGCGAAGCGAGCTTGGAGAGGAGACCCAGTTGTTCGCTGCGCTTGCCGGTGCGCTCCGACAGCGGCTGTGCCTTGATCTTCTGCTCGATCATCACGACGTTCTGCATCAGAGTGGCATGCAAAGGCCGCGTGTCGAGAAACAGGACGCAGCCTTCCAGCGGTTGCGGCAAGCGGCGGCGCAGGCCTTCGCGGCTCGCAAGGTCGACAAAGAACGAGGTGACCGACGACGCCTCCAGCGACAGGCGCAGTGGCGCCGCCCATTCGTCGAGCTCGCCCGCAACCCATTCGAGATGCCGCGCGGTCATGTTGCCGGCGTTCATCAGTTGCAGCAGCAGCGTGAACAGGTATTCGTGCTCGATCGTCGTGGCGTGCCCGTTGGGTCCCACCACCAGCTGCTGGCGCTCGATCTGGCGCGAGCACGCGAGGGTGAAGTGCCCGTGCAGCTCCGCCCACTTGGCGGGAATCCATTGCTCGTAGCGGTAGAGCCTGACCTTGGCGTCGAGCCCCATGTGCGTGATCTGCCGCCCGACCAGCTCGGGCAGCAGCTGCTGCCACTTGGCACTTTGCATGTGCGTCGAGACGTCGAGCGCAAACGCGTTATAGGTGACGAGGAACGCCTGGGTGAGGTCGAACAGCGCCGACCACAGCTGATGTTCGATCTTGGAGCTGCGGCTCGAATGCTCGATGTACTGCGCCGCCAGATTCTTGCGCAGGTTGGTGCATTGCGCATCGACGCGGAAGATCGCCTTGAGGCGCTGTGGCGTGCGCTTGGCGGCGGGCTCCGCCATGCGTCCCAACTCGGCGATCACCTCGGCATGCAGCGCCAGCGGATCGGCGACGGGGAACGAGGCGAGCCACTTCTCCGCCGAGCGGAAGTCGGCCAGCGGGTCACGGTTGGTCTTGCCGAAACCGAACATGTTCGATGCGGCTCGGGTCAGGCCGACTGCGGAAAAGCGTCCATGAGTCACCCTTTTGCAAGAACCGCGCCCGCCGAGCCCGCGCGGTTGCCGGAACCGATGCTGCGGCCACAGGCAACGCCGGGTTGCCGCGAACGATGGTTTGCGGGCTCGCATCATGAGTCAAAGCGGGGGTGACGGCAAGCCGCCGGTGGACTTTCTGGCACGCAATATGCGTATACGTTTCGTGCAGCACAGCTTGACGGTGTATCCCGGCCGTCAGGCGGCCAACCCGAACCGGCCCGCCGGGACGTTATACTTGTGCAATACAGCCTGCCGGCGTCAATGCCTGTCCGGCACGCCTGTCGCG
>JBKJSU010000445.1:0-4527 GCA_046594415.1 Casimicrobiaceae bacterium
GTTCGCCGCGCGCCACGTCTACATCCAGGCGCTGCCGGCGGATCAGGTGCCGGCGTGCGGCATGGGCATCTCGTACATGCTGGATACGATGCCCTTCCTCGACGTGGTGCTGAAAGCCTTCGGCGGCAGCGGCGAGTGCGCCGACAAGGCCTGGGTGTTCCTCAATCTTTCCATCGCCAGCTGGACTTTTGTGTTCTTCATTGCCGTGGCGATCTACGCGCTGGCACTGATCCGCCGCGACTGAGTCACTTCGGCGCCATCCTGATCGCGCCATCCAGACGGATCACCTCGCCGTTGAGCATCGGGTTGCGGATGATTTCCCCGACCAGCGACGCAAACTCGGCGGCATCGCCAAGCCGCGACGGAAACGGCACCATCTTGCCCAGCGCGTCCTGCACGTCGTCGGGCAGGCTCGCCATCATTGGCGTGCGAAAGATGCCCGGCGCGATCGTCATCACGCGGATGCCGAAGCGCGCCAACTCGCGCGCGATGGGCAACGTCATGGCCACGATGCCGCCCTTCGACGCCGCGTAGGCGGCCTGCCCGATCTGGCCATCGAAGGCCGCGACCGAGGCGGTATTGACGATGACGCCGCGCTCACCACCCGCATTGGGCGCCTGCGTGCTCATCGCGTGCGCCGCCACACGGATCATGTTGAAGGTGCCGACGAGATTGATCGTGATGGCGCGCGAGAATCCCGCCAGCGCATGCGGACCTTCCTTGCCTACGACCTTTTCACCGTGGACGATGCCGGCGCAATTGACGAGTCCGGACAATCCGCCAAACTGATCCAGCGCTGCGGCCACCGCCGCCACCGCGCCGGCGTCGTCCGCGACGTCGGTGTGCACATAACGCGCGGCCGCGCCCAGCTCGACCGCCAGCGCCCTGCCCTCGTCGTCCTTGAGGTCGGCCAGCACGACGTTGGCGCCGCCCTGCACCAGCATCCGCGCCGTGGCGGCGCCCAGTCCCGACGCGCCGCCGGTCACGATGAAGGTGCTGCCCCTTGCATCCATGCCGCTCTCCGTGGACGCGCCGCGCGCCGATGCGCCAGCGCTATTGTTTTGGCTTTTCCTGCGCCTTGATGACGGTCATTGCCGTCGCGATCAGGCCGGCCATGTCCGAGACGTTTGCCGGCACGATCAACGTGTTGTTGGTGCGCGCGAGAAGACCGAACGAATTGATGTAGTGCTCGGCCACCCTCAGGTTGACCGCCTGCAGGCCGCCGGGCGCCTGGATGGCGTCGGCAATTTGCCGGATGGCCGAAGCATTGGCCTCGGCGTTGAGCAGCGTCGCCTGCGCCTCGCCCTGCGCGTTGTTGATGTCAGCCTGTTTCTCGCCCTCCGACTTGGCGATGGCCGCTTCCCGCGCGCCCAGCGCAACGTTGATCTGTTCCTGCCGCCGGCCTTCGGACGTGGCGATCACCGCGCGCTTCTCGCGCTCGGCGGTGATCTGCGCCTGCATCGAGCGCAGGATCTCCGCCGGCGGCGTCAGGTCCTTGATCTCGTAGCGCAGCACCTTCACGCCCCAGCTGCGCGCCGCCGCATCGAGGGCTGCCACCACCTGCGTGTTGATCTGGTCGCGTTCCTCGAAGGTCTTGTCCAGTTCCATGCGCCCAATGATGCTGCGCAGCGTCGTCTGCGCGAGCTGCGTGATCGCGAGCAGGTAGTTCGACGAGCCATACGAGGCGAGCTTGGGATCGGTGACCTGGAAATAGAGGATGCCGTCGACCTGCAGCTGCGTGTTGTCGCGCGTGATGCAGACCTGGCTGGGCACGTCGAGCGGAACCTCGCGCAGGTCGTGCCGGAACATCACGCGGTCGACGAACGGGATCAGGAAGTTGAGCCCCGGCTCCAGCACCGCATGGAAGCGGCCCAGGCGCTCGACGATCCACGCGCGCTGCTGGGGCACCACGCGCACCGCCTTCACCACGACGATCAGCGCAACGATGAAAAACGCAAGAGTGACGATCGACGAGCCGAGCCACATGGCAAGTTCTCCGGGGGACTGCATCAGGAAGCGAACCGGGCAAGCGGGTTCATGCGCGCTGCCCGGCGATCAGCAGCGTGGAACCGCGGGTGCCGACGATGAACATCGTTTCGGCGCGGGGTCCCTTCGCGTCGGCCATCTCGGCGTCCCACTGCGTGCCGCGGTATTCCACGCGCGCCGAGCCGTCGTCGCGCCACGTCTGGACATGCACCGTCTGCCCGAGATCGAGGGAAGCCTGCGGCGGCGGCAATGCCCGGCGCAAGCGCCACTGGTGCGCGCCGATCACCCCGACGACGCTCAGCACGCCCCCTACGACGAGCTGCACGGGCACGTCGGCCCCAAGCCACGCCACCACCCCGCCCGCGATGAAGGCAAAGCCCACCGCCAGCAGGTAGAACGTCCCGATCATGAGCTCGACGCCGATCAGTACGGCCGCCAGCCCCCACCAGACCCAGTATTCGAACATCGCGTCACCCCCCACCCGTTGCCGCAGGCAATGGCACGAGCATAAAGCAACTTGGCTGTCCGCCACCACCACTCGCCCCCCGGCGCCGGTGGCCCGTCACCAGGCGGGGTCCCGCGTAACTACCGGAACACGGTATAATGGAAAGCTGATATTTTCATTTCGAATCAAGCAGTTTTGCCCTCCAGTTTCGTCATTCGCCGCCTTGAGCATTGCCGCGGCGGGAGCCCCATCGATGCCTATCTACGAATACCGTTGCGATGCCTGCGGCCACGAACACGAGGCCATCCGCAAATTCAGCGATGCGCCGCTGACCACCTGCCCCACGTGCGGCAAGGACTCGCTCGTCAAGAAAGTCTCGGCGGCCGGCTTCCAATTGAAGGGCAGCGGCTGGTACCAGACCGACTTCCGCGGCGGGTCGAAGCCCCCGGCAACGCTCCCGGGCAAGTCCGACGCTGCAACAGCCGATGCCAAGTCGGGCGGGGAATCGAAGTCGTCCGACGCCGCGCCGGCAGCGGCTTCCGAAGCGCCGGCCGCCAAGCAGGAAACCAAGCCCAAGCCCACCCCCACGAGCGGCACGTCCGCCCCGACGTGAGCACGACGCCATCACGCCGCACCTCATGAAACGCTACATCATCCTCGGCTTGCTGGTCTGGGTGCCGCTCGGCATCACGATATGGGTGCTGCATTTCCTGGTGACCACGCTCGATCAGACGCTGTACCTTTTTCCGGAAGGCCTGCGCCCCGACGCGCTGCTCGGCATGCACATCCCCGGCTTCGGCGTGCTGCTGAGTTTCGCTATCCTGCTGGTCACCGGCGTCGTTGCCGCCAATTTCTTCGGCGCGCATCTCATCCGCTTCTGGGAACGCATGCTGGGCCGCATCCCGGTAGTCAAGCAGATCTATTCGTCGGTCAAGCAGGTCAGCGACACGTTGTTGTCCGATTCGGGCACCGCCTTTCGCAAGGCGCTGCTGGTGGAGTTTCCCCACGAAGGTTCCTGGACCATCGCGTTCCTGACCGGCACGCCGGCCGCCGCGGTCACCCGGCACCTGTCCGAGGAACATGTCAGCGTTTACGTGCCGACCACGCCCAACCCGACCTCGGGCTACTTCCTCATCGTGCCGAAGTCGCGCGTGCGCGACCTCGACATGTCCGTCGACGAGGCGCTGAAATACGTGATCTCGATGGGTGTCGTCGCGCCGCGTCCCGGCAACGCTGCGGCGCCCGCCGCCGCCACGGAAACCTCCCGAAATTGACCGGGCTGCGTGGCGCGCCGGTCGCCTGCGACCGCGCGTTCCGGCAGCCCGCGCCCTGAACAACCTGGAACCCGCTGCACGCTTGTCGCGTGTAAACATTTCGTCTGGAGATTTCGCCGTGAAACGTACCGACTATTGCGGTCTCATCGACCGCCGCTTCCTTGAGCAAACCGTGACCCTGATGGGATGGGTCCAGCGTCGCCGCGACCACGGCGGCGTCATCTTCATCGACCTGCGCGACCGCGAAGGCCTGGTGCAGGTCGTCTGCGACCCCGACCGCGCCGCGACCTTTGCCGTAGCCGAGACGCTGCGCAACGAATATTGCGTTTCGATCATCGGCCGGGTGCGCCCGCGTCCCGAGGGCACCGTCAACGCCAACCTCGTGTCCGGCCAAATCGAAGTGCTCGCGCATGACATCGAGGTGCTCAACGCATCGCTGACGCCGCCCTTCCAGATGGACGACGACACGCTGTCCGAAACCGTGCGCCTCGAGCATCGCGTGCTCGACCTGCGCCGGCCACAGATGCAGAAGAACATGCTGCTGCGCTATCGCACCGCGATGTCCGCGCGCCGCTACCTCGATGCGCTGGGCTTCATCGACATCGAGACGCCCGCGCTCTACAAGTCGACGCCGGAAGGTGCGCGCGAGTTCCTCGTGCCGTCGCGCATCCATCACGGGCAGTTCTACGCGCTGCCCCAGTCGCCGCAGCTCTTCAAGCAGATGCTGATGATGGCGGGCTTCGACCGCTACTACCAGATCGTCAAGTGCTTCCGCGACGAGGACCTGCGCGCGGACCGGCAACCCGAGTTCACGCAGATCGA
>JBKJSU010000473.1:0-3738 GCA_046594415.1 Casimicrobiaceae bacterium
CTGGATTCGAAGGTGCGGTATGCCCACACGGTTTGGCATGCCTTCGTGGTGGCCGGCACCGGGTGCCATGTCTTTGCGGTACTGGGTTACGCCGCGTAACTCATCCTTGGTCGCTGCTGTCACGCTGCGCTCGCTGCGTTGAACCGTTGCCTCCGGTCAGGCCACGGCCGTGTGCCGGCGCGCGAGCATCCACTTGACGCCCTCGAACCATAGTAGCGCCAGCACGGCGATTCCCGCGCCGGCCAGTAGCATCGTCGGCGTGGGGGCGGCAAACGCGAACAGGCCGCTGACTTGGGGAACGCCGAGGACGAGCGCCAGCATGACCAGCGTCGCCACGGCGATCCAGCGGAACGTGGCGTTGACCGCGCCATCTCCGCGCCACGCGCCACGGCGCCATGACCGGTTGGCGTAGATAAGGCCGAGGTTGGCCAGCACCAGCACGGTGAACATCAGCGCGCGGGCCATGTCGTCGGAACCCGCCGTGGCACGCACGCCCGCATACACGACCAGCAACATCGCCAAGAGGCCCGCGCCCTGCAACAGGCCGCGCACGATCACGGCCGCGTCGAACAGGCGCGCATCGCGCCGTCGTGGCGGAACGTTCATCGCGTCCGCTTCGAGCGGCTCGGCTTCGAACACTACGGAACACGCGGGGTCGATGATCAACTGCAGGAACAGGATGTGCACCGGCATCAGCAGCATCGGCCATCCCAGCAGCACCGGCATGAGCGACAGGCCGACGATCGGAACGTGCACCGCCACGACGAACGCGATGGCTTTGCGCAGGTTGGCGAACACCCGGCGTCCGTAGCGCACCGCGACCACGATCGACGAAAAATCGTCGTTGAGCAGCACCAGGTCCGCCGCTTCCCGTGCCACTTCGGTGCCTCGCGCACCCATCGCCACGCCAATGTCGGCCGCTTTCAGCGCCGGGGCATCGTTGACGCCGTCGCCGGTCATGGCTACCACTTCGCCACGGGCGCGATACGCCTGTACCAGGCGCAATTTCTGCTCGGGCTGGACCCGGCAGAAGATGCAGGCATCAGCGATGCGCTCGCGCAACTCGTCGTTGGTCATCGCCGCGAGGTCGGTGCCGGTGATGAACGTGCCGTCGGTGGGCAGCCCCACCTGGCGCGCCACCGAGATCGCGGTGACCGGGTGATCGCCGGTCATCATCACCACGCGGATCCCCGCCGCATGGCACTGCGCGATCGCCTGTGGCACATCGGGGCGCACCGGATCCTCGAGCGCGATCAGGCCCAGGAACTCGAACGCGAAGTCGTGCTGGTTGCCCGGGAGCACAGCGGCCTCGAAAGCGGCCCGCGCGACACCCAGCACGCGGAGTCCGTTGCTCGCCAGGATCGCCACCTGCGCGGCGATCGCCGCAGCGCGCGCGGTATCGAGGTGGCAGAGGTCGACAATAGCCTCGGGCGCGCCCTTGGCGGCGATCATCCGCGCGCGCTGGTCGGGCGATTGCCACACGCGCGACATGGCGAGCATCTCGCGCGACAGCGGATAGTCGTCGACCAGGGTCCAGTCGGTATGCAGATGCTCAGTGCCGGCCAGCAGCCGCTGCCCGGCATCGCCGATCGCCGATTCCATGGGATCGAAGGCGCGACGATGGCTGGCCAGCACGGCGAACTCGAGCACGTCGTGCAGCGCCTCCTGCAGCGGTGCGGCGCCGGCCTCGACCGTGTCGTACCCGTCGCCCTCAGTCCAAAGTTGCCGGATCACCATGCGATTGGCGGTCAGCGTGCCGGTCTTGTCGACACATAGCACCGTTGTCGCGCCCAGCAGTTCGATGGCCGGGATGTTGCGTGCCAGCACCTGCTTGCGCGCAAGTCGCCAGGCGCCAAGGCCCAGGAACAGCGTGAGCACCACCGGCAGCTCTTCGGGCAGGATGGCCATCGCAAAGGTCAGGCCGGCCAAGAGGCCGTGCAACCAATCGCCGCGCAGCAGCCACCATGCAATGGCCAGCGCGCAGGCGAGGGCAAGACCGACACCCGCGACCCATTGCACGACGCGGCGCATTTCCATCTGGATGGGCGTGTCTTCGCTGCGGATGTCTCCCAGCGATTTGCCGATCCGGCCCAGCGCGCTGCGCGCGCCGGTGGCGATCACGCGGCCGCGCGCGGTGCCCTGCGTGACCAGCGTACCGGCAAAGACACGCGTTGGAGCAGCGTCGGCGACGTTGGCGATGGCGTCGTCGGGACGCCTCGACTGCTTGACTACTGGCGCGGACTCGCCGGTCAGCAGCGACTCGTCGACCGCGAGATACGACGATTCGACGAGCAGCATGTCGCCGGGGACGCGGTCGCCTTCGGCAAGCAGCACGACGTCGTCGACCACGAGTTCGCGCCCGGCGATCCGGCGCGCCTGTCCATCGCGCAGCACCAGCGCGCGCGGGCTGGAAAGGTCGCGCAACGCTTCCAGTGATTGGGCAGCGCGCCGCTGCTGGACGAACGTGATGCCCATCACGACAAAGACGAATCCGAGCAACATGAAGGCTTCGTGGCGATCGCCCAGCACCATGTAGATGGCGCCGCAGGCCACCAGCAGCAGGAACATCGGCTCGGTAACCACCTCGCGCAGCAGGCGCAGCACGCCGCGCGGTTTCGACACCGGCAGTTCGTTGGGGCCGTCCAACGCCAGACGGCGGCGCGCCTCGGGTTCGGTCAGGCCGTCAGGCGCGAGGGCGCGATCGCTCACGATGGTGCATGCCCGTTCAGTGTCCCGTTGGCGCAATCGCGCTGCCGTGGTCGAGATCGGGACGCCGCCACGGGTCCACATGGGTCATCAGATTCAACACCCGGTGGCGCTGCAACACCCGCTGCCGCGCCGCCACGGCGATATCGTGACCCGCCTCGACGCTGATCGCGGCGTCCACTTCGAGGTGCGCGTCGACGACGATCATGTCGCCCATCTTGCGCGTGCGCACATCGTGCACGCCGCTGACCCCCGGTGTGTCGAGCAACGTGGCGCGGATGGCTGCCACTTCCTGCTCATCCACCGCGCGGTCCATCAGGTCGTGCAGCGCATCCCAGCCGAAGCTCCAGCCCATCCGCGCCACCATGAAGCCCACGATGAGCGCGGCAATGGGATCGAGGATGGGGTAGCCGGCCAGGTTGCCGACGATGCCGATGCCCACGACGAGCGAGGAAGCGGCATCCGAGCGCGCGTGCCACGCATTGGCCACCAGCATGCTCGACTTGACGCGCTTGGCCACGTGCAGCGTGTAGCGAAACAGCGTCTCCTTGGCGACCAGCGCGGCGCAGGCGACCCACAGCGCGATCACGTGCACCTGCTGCACGGTCTCGGGATTTTCGAGCTTGCGAAAGGCTGACCACAACATGCCCGCACCGACGGCCAGCAACAGTGCGCCCAGTGCCAACGATGCGGCGGTCTCGAAGCGCTGGTGTCCATAAGGGTGATCCTCGTCGGCGTCCTTCTTGCCGTGATGACTGGCAAACAGCACGACGAAATCCGCCACCAGATCCGACAGGGAGTGAATGCCGTCGGCAACCAGCGCCTGCGACTTGGCCAACACGCCGACCACGATCTGGACGGTTGTCAGCACGAGGTTGACGCCGACGCTGACCCAGGTGCTGCGTGACGCCGCGGCCGCGCGTTCGACGGGATCGTGCGGCGCGTCCTCGGTGTCGTCGATGGGATCGGTAATATTCATGGGAAGTGACACGGACGTGCGTGGCGAAGGGGACGGGCAGACGTTGACGCCCC